>JAYTMI010000236.1:0-6945 GCA_043728625.1 Saprospiraceae bacterium
TATTCATTTCCAGATAGTTGTATGCGATACATGCCGATGTTGCTGCCCATAATGCCTCGCTTGTCGGGGTCTTCGGTATAGACTTGTGGCAGCGTGACAAATGCGCCGCCGTCCATGCCCCAGGATTTGACTTGTGGCAGTTTATCAATTGTTGTTTCCCCATAATTTGAAGCCGCCATACTGAGGGGTAGTTTCATCGGCAAGGCTTTCAATGCTGTGAAAGGTGCACCCAAATAACGCATCGGATTTTTCAAAAAATTAGTTGGGTCGAGTTTTAATTCAACCACTTTTTCAACACCTCGAATGGTATGTCTGAATAGAAAATCGGTTCTTTCGTAAGTACCATAAATATTGGAAACAGCTTGAAAAGGAGAGCCTTTTACGCTTTCAAAAAGGAGGGCGGGACCTTGTGCATCATACACCCGACGATGAATTTCCGCCATTTCAAGGTCGGGGTCAATTTCTATTTTGATGCGGCGCAGTTGTCCTGTTTTTTCTAAATCGTTGACGGCAGAACGTAGGCTTTTATAACTCATTTTCGATTGATTATTGTTGAATAATGATTGCTTATTGTGGTTTAAAGTGTATTTTTGGCGTTTTATAAAAGGGGAACAAAAGTAATTGATTGTGGTTTCGTATTTTCAATAAAAAATGAAAATGAGTGCCCCCTCAGTAATTCCTTAAAAAAAGTAGTTTTGCACGGCAAAAAATAAAAAGCGCATGTTAGACAGTTTGCATATTCAAAATTATCGGTTGTTTAAAGATTTAAAAATCGAAAAACTCGGTCAAGTGAACTTGATTGCGGGGAAGAATAATAGTGGGAAAACGGCTTTGTTGGAGGCGTTGCGGATATTGGGTAGTGATGCTAATAATCTTATTATTAATGATATTATTGCAAAACGAGGTGATTTTCAATTAGGAATTGACTCTTGTTTTAGTAGCTTAGTAGGAAATAGTACTACAGTTAATATTGTTGACCATATAAAAATTAATGGTATTAGTATTGATGCTTTATTTGGTTATAGGGTTACTTTCGAAGAGTTTTATCTTAATAAATTTAAGAAGTTTGAAGCATTTAATCTTGAAGCTAAAACACTTGTTAGTAACCCAATTATTGGAGATGTAATTTATTTACCTTTAATTTTTGAAAATGAGAATGATGCTAAATTTTGGGATAAAATTTCTTTAACACCAAAGGAAGAAGATGTGATAAAAATCCTAAAAATTATTGATAATAGTATTAAAATAGTCAGATATGATAGTGGTAATATTAAAGTCTTACTTGAAGGTGAAGATAAACCAAGGTTAATGAAAAACCTTGGCGAGGGTGTTAATCGCTTGTTTTCTATTGCACTTGCTTTAGTCAATGCACAAGACAAAATGCTTCTGATAGACGAATTTGAAGTTGGTTTACACCATAGCGTCCAAACACAACTATGGGAAATCATATTCAAATATGCTAAAGAATGGAATATTCAAGTATTTGCAACGACGCATAGTTTGGATACAGTGCGTGCTTTTGCTGAAGTTTCAGATAAATACGAAGGTATGGGCGAGTATCTGAGGTTGCAAAAATCGAGAACGACAGACGATATTGAAGCTGTTATCTATTCAAAAAAGAGTTTAGATTATGCTATTGAGGATTCTTTAGAAATGCGTTAATTCAACATTATGAACCAACTTTTATATGTAGAAGGAAAAGATTATTACTTTATCGGTGCGTTGTGTCGCAAGCATTATCCTATACCAAAAGGAGTGAGTGAAACAAAAGGTAGCTTTTTGAAAGGTGGTGGCGGCTACGAACAAACGCTTGATAAGTTTATCGAGGCTTTTAATACACCAGAGTTAACCAATATTGCACTCATCGTAGATGCCGATTTTGGTAAAATTGAAGGACGTTTTGCTGAAATCATAGCGGCTTTATCTAAAAGATTGAACCTCGATTTGTCAAAATATACGCTTAATACTGAGGGGGTGACGATTGTAGAAAATGGTTTACCTACTATTGGTATTTGGATTATGCCTGACAATGTGAACAATGGTTATCTTGAATATTTTGTTGAACAATTGATTGAAGAAACTGATGAAATTTTACCTGTTGTTAAGTTAACTATTGATGATTTAATGAAGGAAAAATATTGCCGTTTTACAGATTTTAAAAAGCAAAAAGCGATGATTTATACATGGTTGGCTTGGCAGGAAACACCTGGATTGCCTTTCGGTACAGCTTTAGAAGCCAAGTATTTGAATCATAACAAAGAATATTTGAAACCCTTTCTAAATTGGATTGGAAAGACGTTTCAATTCTGACCCCCTCAATATCAACACATAAATTCACCATATTTTAACATACAAACCACTTAGCTTTTTTATGAAAAATAACGAAATAACCAAAAGCTCACTCTTAATTCAAAAAGAAAAAGAGCTGAAAGAACTTCAAAAAAAGAGAGATAAGATTACAAAAAGTATTCAGTTGACCAAAACCAAAATCGAGGAATGGCAAACGGGCATAGAATCAGCGACGAAGGAAATGATGAACGGCATGGCGCGGATGGCTGACCTTTCTAAATTGGCTAAAGAGTTGAAAACAATGCTCAAAGACTTGAAGAAAAAAGTCAAATTGAGCAAAAAAGATAAAGCCGAATTGAATCAAGTGTTTGATGCTGCAACCTTAGACGAAATGGCTGACGATGTGGATGACGCATTTGCACGAACGCCTTTTGGCAGTGCAGAAGGTTTTGAAAATGGCCGTTTTGACAATGAAGATAGGTTTACTGACGAGTTTAATCGGCAGCGTCGGACGGCGATGTTTGAGCCTTTTGCAGTGAAGCCTGACGATGTGGAACAACAAGCGATTCGTAAAGTTTTTGTCGGTTTAGCAGGGCGTTTTCACCCCGATAAAGCTGAAAATGAAGCAGAATCAAAGTTGTTCCATGATTTGATGCAAAGTATTAACAATGCTTATCAACGCGGTGACATGGCTGAATTGTTGGACATTAAAACCCGTTTTGCCTCTTATCAAACTTCCGATGCGGGTACTTCGGATTATGATATTCCGATTTTAGATGCCTTAGATGAACAAATTTTGCGCTGCCGCAATGAGGTCAATTTGTTAGATGCTCAAATTGTGCGTTTGAAAGCAGAGTTTAAAAATTTGAAAGATTCTGATTTGGGCAATTTAGTAAAACAAAACAAACAAGCGCAGAGATTTGGCGACGGCGGTACTTCCGACCTACAAGATGGCACAATGTTTATGTTTGATATGATGACAGAATTGAAAAACGTGCTCAACCAATGGCTTGAAACAGGCAAAAAGCCGATGGTTTTTAATCAATTTGTAGATGGTTCGCATCCCATTGTTCAACAAGGACGCAAACAAGGTTTAGTAAGTGGTGGCTTTGATGATGATGACGATGATGGCGGTGATTTGGATTTGTCTGATGAAGAACTTCAAGAATTGATGGACATGTTCAGTGGTATGATGGAAAAGAGTGCGCCTAAAAAACGAACAAGACGTAGGTAGTTTTAAGACATAAAGCACAACATGAATAATCCCGAATTTCGTTGTTACGAAATTCGGGATTATTCATGTTGTGCTTTATGTCTTAAAATCTCAAACTAATCTATAATTCAAAGTTAAACCCTTCGGAAACAAATTTTTCGTATTTCGATTTATCAAATTCATAAAGCCTTGCAGGACGATGCGCTACGCCTTCTTGCGATTCGTTGAGGTCAACGATAAAATCCATAGAAAGTATCTTTTTGCGGAAGTTACGCTTATCCAATTCCGCTTCTAAAATTGCTTCGTAAAGATGTTGCAATTCAGTTAATGTAAATTTTGGCGGCAACAATTCAAAACCGATTGGGCGCACACGGACACGTTGTTTCAAAGCATTAAAACAAGCTTCTAAAATTTCATCGTGGTCAAAAGCTAAAGCAGTATCACGTAGCTCCGACAAATTGACCCATTGCGCAGTTTGTGCAAAAGAAGACGGATGAACATCGTGGCGATTCGTTTTCACAAGAGAAAAATAAGCAACCGTTACGACACGCCCCAATGGATGTCGTCCGACCGCACCAAATGTGCGGACTTGTTCGAGATAAACCCTTTCCAAACCCGTCAATTCATGTAAAATACGTGCAGCAGCTGCATCTATATTCTCATGAGTATAGATAAAATCACCTGGTAAAGCCCACAAACCGGAATATGGTTCGGTTCCGCGTTTGATGAGTAAAACTTTGAGGTCGGATTCATCGAAACCGAAAATGACATTATCCACTGTCACAGCGGTCTTAAAAAAATCTTGTGAAAATTCAGCCATCCGTAGTTAGTATCGTCCGTTGCGCTATAAAAAATGAAAATATTTTAGTTTCAAAGTGTAAAATTAGGAAAATTCGCTTTTTAACCAAAGTTTTGTCTGACTTTGTGCATACTTTACACCAACTAACTTAATGGTGAATAATTTAATGGTGAATGGTGAATAATATTCCTATGCACCATTCACCATTAAATTATTCACCATTATTTAGTAATTCGGGTAAATTCTCAGGTTTTACCCGATTGGCAAGGATGGTTTTATTTTTATCAAGTAGATAAAGAACAGGCAGATTCCACGTCACATATTTCTTCTGAATATCCGTATCGGGTTTTGAATCAAGCACATTCGTCCAATTATTCATTTTCATTTCTTCTAAAAAAGACAACCACGGTTCGCGTGCTCCGTCGGTGCAAACAGTAAAGACTTTAAGTTTTTTTGTGTCTATATTTTGAATGGCGTTTCGAATTATCGGCATCGCTTCTCGACAATGCGAACAAAGGCTGCTGTAAAAAATGACCAAAGTAAAATCCGCTTTGACATCAACCAGCGATTTTAGCACCCCCTCAGTATTTGGCAGTTCAAAATTGGGCGCAGGGCTGCCAATCAGCACGTTTTTGAAAGCATTTACTTTGTATTCCATTCTTTCAAGTGTATATTTATCTGTGCCGCTGTCTGCTTTTCTGTGGTATTTTTCGACTAAATGAATCAAATACGTATCGGCATTGGGCATTCTGTCAATATTATCGTCAAAAACAGAGGTTAACCATTTTAATGTAAACTTGTAGAATTCAGCGTTTGAATGCGTTTTGGTCAATATAAAATCAAGTTCCGCTTTTACGGAATCCGTATTGTTGAGCATATAACCCAAAAATTGTCCTAAACGATTGGCATAATAAGGCGACCGCACAAGCCGCTTATCTGTGAAATCCACGCCGTCAAAAAAGTGTTTCCGAAAATAAAACCAATACACTGGATTCGGTTTGTCATTCTTCAACAGTGTTAATTCTGAAGGCACAACAGGCATCGTTGAAGTATTCAACAGCTTAGACGTGAATAGGTGAGGGGCTTGACGAATCACACTTTGCGTATATTTTTCAAGCCCTGCATAACGTGCCGTAATTTTTTGTTCTTGCTCATTGATGACGCTTTTATCGGCTTTGGCTTGTCGCAACATATCAGTTATGCCATTTATTTGACTGATTTCGTTCTGGATTCTTTGAACCGTTTTCATGTAATTGAAAAAAACAGCATTTTCAACCGAATGGTCAATTTTGGCACTGTCATAAGGCGCACTGATGTTTGTCGAAATGCTAAAATCCGTTTCATTTGCTAAAATCAAATTAAAAATCACCCCCTCAGTATTGGCGACAAAATACACGCCTTGCGCCAATGGACGTTTCGATTTGAAATGAATGTTGCCCGTTATCGTATCTGCTTGTGTGGTGTCCACAGCATACGTTTGTTCTCCGATATAGTAACCCAAGACAACTTTTGCCGTTTTGATACCAGTGAGTTTGATTTTAATGTCATAATAGGCACTATCAACTGGCGAAGCTTTTATGAAATTAGGCAATAAAGACAGGACGATAAAAAGGATAAAAGCTTTTTTCATAGTTGAAAAATATTCAATTAACATACTCTTTGCGTTTTATTAAGTTTTTCAATATAAATTAAAGTCAACCTTTGTACGCAAATCCGAAGTATTTTGATGCAATGAACTTTTGTAAGGAAATGATGAATTTGCAAAAAGTTGATATTCAAAGGCTTTGCAAATTCATAATTTATCATTCATCATTATCTAAAACTTATTATTTCTTGAACAACGAATGTTATATTTGCCAAAATTTTATAATAGACAGGTATAATATCCTTTACCTTTAACTGTAAAAATAAAAATATGGATCTTTTGACCTTAATTCTCAGCTTTGCGGCGGTCGCGGCTGTGTTGACTGCCTTGACTTGGCGTATGCAACCCAAACATTTTTTATCTTTTCTCCAATATTTCGCAGGCGTTTGGCTTATCTTTTCAGGAGCCGTCAAAGCGGTTGACCCTTGGGGAACAGCCTTTAAAATGCAGCAATATTTTGGTGAATTCAAATCAACTTTCAACGAAACAGCATTCAAGTTTATCACGCCTGTTTTGTCTTGGATGTCTGATAATGCATTGAGTTTTTCGATTTTTATGATTGTTTTGGAAATTCTCATCGGTGTTTTATTGATTTTAGGACATAAAACTAAATTAACTTCATGGGTCATGTTGCTCATCATGGTGTTCTTTACGGCTTTGACAGGTTACACGCATTTGACGGGTTACGTGCCCGATGGCGTTAATTTCTTTGAGTTCGCAAAATGGGGACCTTGGATTGAAACCAATATGAAAGTAACCGATTGTGGTTGTTTTGGCGACTTTTTGAAACTAAAACCCACCGTTTCTTTCTATAAAGATTTGGTCATTTTGATGCCTATTACCATCTATTTCGTTTTCAAACACAAGCATTTCGTGCCGCTTTTGACTGGTTTATGGCGAAAGATATTGGTTTGGGGAACGATTCTCTTCGCAACGATTTTTTGCTTGCGCAATACTTTTTATGATGAGCCAGTGGTTGATTTCCGTCCGTTTAGAAAT
>JAYTMI010000237.1:0-3824 GCA_043728625.1 Saprospiraceae bacterium
AGGCTGCCAAGTCGCATCGCGTGGTATAAGAAAAACAGGACAATGTGCTTTGTTGGCGACATCAAGAGAGACCGTACCGATGATTTTTGAGACAAAATCCTGCAAACCTGTTGAACCCATGACGATTAAATCTACATCGTCACGCTTCGAATATTGAACGATTTCATCAATCGCATTCCCTTTGACTATTTTAGATTGCACTTTGGCTTTCACCATCACAGGCATATCGCTGTTTTCGTTTTCAATGAAAGATTTCATTGTTTCATTCAACGGCACTTCATCATAAATAGAAATGGACGGAATGGAAATTTCAGAAGCGGGTAAATAATTCTCCTTGATATGGAGAACGGTGATTTCTGCATCAAAGGCTTCTGCCAAAACCTGTGCATAGGCATAGGCATTGCGCGACGTGGCTGAAAAATCGGTCGGAACGACGATATTTTTAATCTTTTTCATCTTGATTGCATTTTAATTTTTAGAAAATAAAAAAGTTAGCAGTCACGGATGGCAGCTAACTCCACCCAAACAACATTTAAAACACTCATTTTACGAAATAGCGATTATTATATTCGCTTTTTTCTTTTCCAATTCGATTTTTGGTAATTCAATTTTCAAGTCAATGATTTTTAAAATTACAATTGACTATCAATTGATTAAAATACAAGGTTATACTGAGGGGGTGCATTTTACAATGATAAAACTCATACGGGCGGATGACGTTTCGCATCGCTGTACAGATACAATATCGGTAGCTTCGTATGGAGTGACAAGTCTTTTGAGACGCTGTGGTGGTTAAATTTTGCCCAAAAATCGCGGTGATGCGACACGACGACAACTAAATCTATGTCGTTTTTAGAGCTATAATTCCAAATACCTTTCATCGCCGATTGCGCTTTGACTGACGTTATCTTATGAGGCATACCCTGTGCATATTGCTCAATATAATGGCTGAAAAAATGACGTGTCGGTTCGCTTAATTCGTCATTTGATTCGGTATTGACATGGACAAAATGAAGACTTGACTTGAAATATTTTGCCCAATCCACAGCGATTCTTAAAGTATTTGGCTTGGCAGAATCATCAGACGCTCCGTATAATATATTGTGAATTCCTTGAAAATCAGCCTTTTGTGGCACAAGTAAAACAGGACAATGCGCCCCTTGCGACACTTCAACACTCACGCTGCCGAGCAAGCGGTCAAACCAACTTTTATCACCCGCAGTGCCCAAAACGAGCAAATCTACTGAGGGGTCATTTGATATTTCAATCAGACATTCCCCAGCAAAACCTAATTTCACTTCCGACGTCACTTTCACTCGATTGGCTACAAGCGTATTGCCTTCAGACACATCCTTTGTTTCTTGGATAAAATTAGACATGCGCTCTTCATTGAAGGCTTGTAATTCGGGAATGCTTGGTGCAAACTCCGTCAATTCAGGTCGTGCCGCATTAATAAAAATTTGAAAAACATGAACGACCTTCAAATCGGCTTGGAAATGGCTGGCTAACTGATGCGCATAATGATAGGCAACGAGCGAGGCATCTGAGAAATCAGTCGCAACGACTATATTTTTAAACGTTTTCATAGCTTAAGATTTAAAAGATGGAAAAAGACTTTTTATACTGAGGGGTTGCTTTATCTCGACAGAAATAAAGCCCTAAAAAATCATACCAGCTCATAATCTGTGTCGTGCAAAACTTCGTTTGACAGTGCTTTGATGATGTCATACGTTGTCAAAATGCCAACTAATTCACCATTTTCGACCACTGGTAAGGCGTGAAAACGATTGACTTTGAACACTTCCAAGGCGACATTGATGCGGTCAGTCGGTTCAAGTTTAGCGAGTTTTTCGGTCATAATTTCCTTTGCGCGATGAACACGCAATAGTGTTTCATTCACAAAACGGTCTTCAAAATGACGGCTCAATGCTTTGTAGTAAACATCAAAATCCGTTTTACTGATGATACCTATAAGCGTATCGTGGCGAACAACAGGTATGTGATGAATATTGTTTTTTTCAAAAATATCTCTTACCATACTTAGTTCATCTTCTGGACCGATCGCTATGACTTTTTTAGTCATGATCGTAGAAACAGGTGCTAAAATATTCATAATCAGTGATTTAAAATGTTAATGAGTGATTTTTGTTATTGACACAGGAGGCTATTACCAAAACACGATTCAATGGGCTTTTTCATCTGCATGATTGATGCCCATTAACTCATAAATTGGACACCAACCGAGGATGGCTGTAATGAATAAAATTGGTGCAATGGGCACGAGAATATAGAAGACAGACGATACATAATGTCCTAAAAAACCGCCAAGTATAGCAATAATCATACCTGCAAAAAAGCGCACAATGTTTTCCATCATACTGAGATTGGTCTCGAATTTCATTTTTGTAATGTTTTAATATTGTTGAATAATTTAATTATAATGGTACAAAGCTAAGTGGATACTGTGTGCGGGACGATGAGGACTGTCAATGAGATAGGTGATTAATATCATTCGGGTACTCGGTATTCAGGATTCGGATACTCGGATCCCGAATACCGAGTATCCGAATAGACTAATGACACAAAGGCGCGGGTGTTAGCATCCAAAATACTGAGGGGTCAACCATGTAAGCCCGATAGATGAGAAAAACGCCTAAGGCGAATTGATAAATAGGAATGAATTTGTAGAATCGCCGGACGGCGGAACGGTGGAGGCCACGACTTGCTAAAACGGTCGCGAGCATCAAAGGCATGGTGCCGATGCCAAATATAAACATATACGCTGCGCCTTCTAAGGGGTTAAAAGTCATCAATGAGGCGGCGATTGCCCAATAAACGATACCGCAAGGAAGGAATCCATTGAGCATGCCGAGTGCGAAAAAGCCGCTTTTGTTTTTCAAAAAACGAGAAAAAGTACGCCGCATCCGTAGTGCAAAATGGCGATTCAGAAAACCATCTAATTGCTCTAAGCCTTGTTTTTTTATGGCTAATATGATGAAAACTAAGCCAAAAAGAATTGAAATGACTTGACTGAAACCGATAATGGCTAATCCTTTTCCCAAAAATCCAAACAACAATCCGAGAAAAGCATAAGTCAAAACACGCCCTAAATTGTAGGTCAATGTTTCAAAAAACACACGCCAACGCATCCCCTTCCATTCAGCATCGGGATTTCGCACCTTAACACTATAAGGCAGCATCATAACCAAAGGTCCGCACATGCCGACACAATGTAAGCTGCTGACGAGACCAAGTATAAGGGCGGTGTAGAGCATTTATTAATGATTATTGTTGATTGATTAATCAATAGGTAATAGGCATTAAGCAATATTCAATTGCCAATCACTATTGGTTGTTCTTTATAAAAGTCTTTTCCAGCGGCAGTCCAATCCACTTTTATTTTCCAAAGTCCTGATTGTAAGGATTTTGTGGGCATGATCATGTTGTTTTGAGCATCGGTTTCAATGTCCAATGTTGCATCAACACCTGTTTGAGATGGGCGAAATAGCAACACTTTGCCTGATGGTTTGGACAAATTTGTTGGAAAATTGAGGACAATGTCCCTGCCTGTTGAGTCGAGCGCAATTTTTAAATCTGTCGTCAATTGCTGTGCATTTTGCATTTTGACATAATGCGTTTGGTAATTGATGTCGTCATCATAATAGTCCTTTTTGACCAAACCAACATCGTGTTTGGTAGATTGATAGGCTAAACCAAGCATGGATAGCGCAAAGAGAGTATAAACGAGGGCGATGCCCTTTCCCCAGTTGAATTTCATTGTTGCATTGTTTTATAGTTATGTTTATACAGATTTACTAAATTTT
>JAYTMI010000238.1:0-9953 GCA_043728625.1 Saprospiraceae bacterium
TTCAGAAAATATGAAAAGAGAATTTGAAAAAGAACTAGAAGAACTATCACCTTTCCTCGCTGATTTGAAAAAACAGCAGAAAGATGAGCCGTTTAAAACGCCACGTTTGTACTTCGATAACTTAGCGGATTCGGTTATTAAAAAGGCTAAAGTTGAAACAAAAACGGTAACGGTACCCCCTCAGTATAACAGCCGTCCGAGCATGGCTAATCGCATAAGTGATTGGTTATCAACGACTTTTAAACATAAGTGGGCTTTGTCTGCCTTAGCTTTTGCTTTGGTCATGGTTGTAGGTTGGTACGCTGTTCAGCAACAAAAACCGACGCCGATTGCTGTTGAGCAGCCTGTCGCCGTAACGCATGAAGAAGCGCAAAACTACATTAAGGAAAATATTGAAGATTTCAAAGAAGAAGAAATTGTTACGGCTTTTGAAGAACCTAAAGAGGTTGAGAAAGTAGAAAAATTGGTAGACTCAGAAACGACACATGTTAGCCCCTCAGTACCAAAGCTCGAAAAAGTGCTGACGCATCCACAATCTGGTTTGACAGAAGCTGAAATTGAACAATATCTATTAGAAAATTTGGATGAACGGGATATATACGCCTTAGGAAATATATAATTATTGGTTTAAAATTTTAAAAATCAGGAACATGAAGAAGATATTTTTTGCCTTAGCTTGCCTCATTATGGTAGCAAATTTACTGGCACAACCTATGCAAAATCGTATGAAAGAACGTGTCGAGGCACAACGGATTGGGTTTATTACGCAGCGAGTGAGCTTAACACCCGAAGAATCGCAACAGTTTTGGCCTATTTACAATCAATATACTGATAAAATGCAGCAAATTCGCAGTTCTACTAAAATGGAAAAAACGTTTGACGACATGAGCGATGCCGATGTTGAAAAAATGTTAATGTCTCAAATGGACAAAGAATCGCGGGTTTTGGATTTGCGTAAAGAGTATTATCAGAAATTCAAAAAAGTTATTTCTGTTAAAAAAATTGCAAAACTTTATATAGCAGAGCAAGATTTTAAAGGTGAAATGCTGAAACAATTACAAGAAATGCGGCAAATGAGAAAAAATATGCGCCAAGAAAAGAATTAATTCTTTGATAATGGATAGTTGATAGTTGATAATAATTGCGCTTACTCTAATTTAACTACTTTATTAAAAGCTAATTATGTTTATTATTAATGAATTTAAAATGGATTTAGTAATTAATAAAACTATACAACATTAAACATCTATTCTATGGCAATAGAAACCATTGTTGTTGTCCATGCTTGTGCTCTATCAGAAAACAAAGGTTTCGTTTTTGCCCATGTTGTTTTAAACAATTCAGAGTCTCTGTAAGCGTTTAAAGCCGCTTCGTTATCCCAAAAACTAAGCGTGAAAAAAACATGAGGTGTTGTGGCATCGCACAACAATTCAAGGTGTTGACAACCTTCTCTTTGCCGTATTAAATGTTTAGAATCCTCAAAAATAGTTAGAAAGTCATCGGTTTTGTCCGATTGAAAGGTAAGTTTGACGAGTCTTTTTATCATAATTACTGAAAATCAATTTGAATGGTGTCTTCAATTTTTAACCCAAACATCTCTGCCGCTTTGCCCATATTAATAGCCACTTCGAGATAATCGGAATTGAAAAGACACAGCGTTTCACCGATAGGTACATCATTATAATGTTGAGAAAGCTTCAAAATAGGGTCATGTCGCTTGAAAAAGAGTTGGAAGGAACGTCCACGACCGACTTTTTCAAATAATTCACGGGTTATGTTGCTCACTATATTGTCATAATGGTCAATATAAATAACGGCACCACGTATTTGAGACGGTGCGATAACAGGTTGAAATGTAATGCGTTGCAAAATATCTGTGGCTTTTTCGCCCAATAAATTTAACGCCGCACCAGAAGCCAAATGACTGACTGCGTTGGCAATCGCTTCGCGGACATGCTCAAAATTAAGACCTATGAAAGGGATTTCGACAATTTCAATGACTTGAGATTGAGCGGTTAATTTTGGAAAAACAAGGGTGAAAATACCATTGTCGGGTCCGATAAAAATATGTTTTTTGTACTTAAACGCTAAAAAGCGTCCGCGTTCACCACCAAAATTATTGGCACTCAGCACATGAATTGTCCCTTCAGGAAAAGCTGCCCACGCATTTTTTAACACAAAAGCCGCTTGAACAATGTCGTGGTGCTTGATTTGATGCGAAATATCAACAATATTCAATGTCCGATGCCGCGACAACATCGCCCCTTTGAGAACGGGCACGTAGTAGTCTTGTAAACCAAAATCTGTTGTGAGCGTGACGATTTGCATCAGGAACTTTTAGGTGTCTTTTAAAGTTTTGTCTTTGTTTTCCAAAATCATACCATTATTGGGGGCAATTTTGACACAAAAATAAAGCAGACTTGTGGTAAAAAGGCTACTTTTGTTAATAAAATTAAGAAATCAAATTTGACCCCTCAGTATTTACCCTAATATTTGGCTTAAAATTTGATTCAATAATTTTAAATTTGTGTTTTTCAGAGTATTATGAATAGAGTATTTTTAACATTTTAACTACGTTAAAGAGGTAAATTTTTGAGCGAAATTATTTTAACCATTGGTGGCGTTGACTTATTAGCCCTTTTCGGCGAAAACAACGCCAAATTGAATCTCGTCCGCAAGGCTTTTCCTGATGTGACCATTACGTCACGTGGTTCAAACCTGAAAATTAAAGGCGACAAGGCGAATGAGACGCAAGCTGTCAAAGACATCGTCGAAAAAATGGTGCGGATGCTCCGCGACCACAAAGAACTGTCTGTCCATACCGTTGAAGATATTCTGGCAGGTGAAAATCCGCATGATGTGCGGTTATCGCAATCGAGTGTCGGCAATTCGACGATTGTGCATGGCAAAGATGGCACACCGATTCGGGCAAAAACCCGCAATCAGAAGAAACTTGTGGATGCCATCGAAGCCAATGACATTGTTTTTGCCGTCGGTCCTGCGGGTACGGGTAAAACCTATACCGCTGTGGCAATGGCTGTGCGTGCGCTGAAAAATCGGACGGTGAAAAAAATCATTTTGACACGTCCTGCCGTCGAAGCCGGTGAAAACTTAGGTTTTTTGCCCGGCGACTTGAAAGATAAAATTGACCCATACTTGCGTCCGCTTTATGACGCACTCGATGATATGTTTCCTGCCGACAAGCTCGCGCAATTTATCACAAATAGGGTCATTGAAATCGCGCCATTGGCGTTTATGCGCGGACGGACGTTGAACGACGCATTTATCATCCTTGATGAAGCACAGAACTCTACACCGCAACAGATGAAAATGTTCCTTACGCGTCTGGGTCCCACTGCCAAATGTGTGGTGACAGGAGACTTGACGCAAATTGACTTGCCTTGGAATGTCAAATCGGGCTTGCGTCAAAGTATCGAAATTCTGCAAGGCATTGAAGGTATCGAACAAGTGCGGTTGACGACTGAAGACGTTGTGCGCCATCGTCTCGTCAAAGAAATCATCAAAGCTTACGACTATGACGATGAATATCGAAAAGCGATGAAAGAAGCCGAAAGAAATGGTAAAACGCTTGACGTAAAGCCTGTCGAACCCGTTGTTGAAACGCCGACAAATGGCTCTGAATCAAAGATTTAGTGATTTAAAACGTTGCGAAGGTTTTGAACCTTCGCAACGTTTTTACGCAAACTTATTTAATACCCCCCCTCAGTAAAAAGAGCATTTTGTCCTTGCCGTTTGATTATTTTTCTAATTTCGCACTATGAAAATCGCTGCCCAATTCCTATCCGTTATCGCACATCCATTGTTGATGTTGACTTATATGTTGCTGCTGCTGCTTTTGGTCAATCCTTACTTGTTTGGTGTCAACAGCATCAGCGATTTAGAAAGTAAAAAACTGATATTATCCGTCTTTTTTACGTCCTTTTTACTACCTGCTATCGCCATATTTTTGATGTATAAATTAGAACTTATTTCAAGTTTGGACATGCGCAACAAGCAAGACAGAATTGGTCCATTCATCGTCACAGGCATTTTTTACCTTTGGGTTTTTCAAAATGTATTGCGCAATAACGATATGCCAACGGCTTTTCTTATTGCTGTTTTGGGCGCAACAATGGGTCTTTTCCTTAGTTTTTTGATAAATTTATTTTTTAAAATCAGCCTACATGCAACAGGTATCGGTGGCTTTATCGGTATGGTTTTGATAACGATGTGGCTCTATAGTTATGGTACTTTTGAAATGTGGCTGCCTTTTCTGGGCGCATGTAGTATCAGTATTAATTTGGTTTTGATGCTCAGTTTACTCATTGGTGGTTTGATTGGTTCTGCACGTTTGGGGCTTGGAGCGCACAGTTCGCGGGAACTTTATGCAGGATTTGCGTTGGGGCTTTTGTGCCAGTTCATTGCGCTGAAAATTTTGATTTAGCGAAAAGCTACCGAGATGTTTTTTTAAATCATTGATGTAAGTTTGTTTATACAACCCAAATCTATCCTTTCAAACACTTATTGAAAGATTACTCCGCTTTCTCTCTAACTTTCATTTATCAATTTTACTTTTAGTTTTTTCAGTTGTTCAAATGACAAATCACTCAGTTTTATTATCGACGTATCTATCCAATTGTTCAAATCTGTCTTAGTTTGAAGTGATATGACTAAATCTTTTCCGTCTAAAATCATTCTTATCGCTTCTTTTTCAAGTACCCACGAACCAAAGCTTTTGTCTGAATAATTGTCAGCAAATAGCTTTTGGTCAGAAAGAAAATATTTGAATGTGTCGTAAATGAATTTATTAAAGTTGTTGCCAAGTTTTTTTTCAATGTCAAACGCATGAGATAAACAAGTTTCTATTCCTCTATCTAAATCATGGTCAGTCACCCCCACTTGCCTACTAAAGTTGTCGGTTAATTCAACTTTATAAACATTGTTAGAAATCTCTTCAAAACTTAAAGACCACATGCCTAATACTTTAATTATCATTGTTTTACCTACTAAAGTCAATCTAAATATATTTTTTTTCGCAAATGTAAAAGCATCAAGCCATTCGACCAAATTTTATTAAAATCATTGATGCGATATAGCGATGACTGAAATTTCATAGAGCCTAAAAAACACTATAAGTAATGATGAAAGATAAATAATGAATTTGCAAAACATTGATTTTCAAGGACTTCACAAATTCATCATTCATAATTTATCATTCATCATTCCTCCTCAACGGTTTTTCAGCAAGCCCAATAAATACTCGCCATAGCCACTTTTGATGTATTTATTGCCCAATTTCTCCAATTGTTCATCGTTGATAAAGCCCATTTGCCAAGCAATTTCTTCGATACAACCGATTTTCAAGCCTTGACGGGCTTCAATCACTTCTATAAATTGTCCCGCTTGCAGCAACGATTCATGTGTCCCTGTATCCAACCAAGCTGTGCCACGACCTAAAACGCGGACTTGCAACTTCTCATGTTCCAAATAATAGCGATTGACATCTGTGATTTCATATTCGCCACGTGGTGACGGTTTTAGGTTTTTAGCGACTTCTACAACAGAATTGTCATAAAAATACAAGCCTGGAACGGCGTAATTTGACTTCGGTTTGGTCGGTTTTTCTTCAATTGATAGGGCTTTGAAGTTTTTATCAAACTCTACAACGCCATAACGTTCAGGGTCAGCGACATTGTAAGCGAAGACAATACCGCCTTCGGGATTGTTACATTTGCTCAATTGTTCGCCCAAACCATCGCCATGAAAAATATTGTCGCCCAATATCAAAGCCGCACTGTCACCACCGATAAATTCCTCTCCGAGTACAAAGGCTTGTGCCAAACCATTGGGGTCGTGCTGCACTTTGTAGTGGAAATTCATACCTAACTCTTCGCCCGTGCCAAAAAGTTTTTCAAAATTAGGTAAATCGTAAGGCGTTGAGATAATCATCACATCTCGGATGCCCGCCAGCATCAATGTACTGAGGGGGTAATAAATCATCGGTTTGTCATAAACCGGCATCATTTGTTTGCTAACTGCCAAAGTCAAGGGGTAAAGGCGTGTGCCAAGTCCTCCTGCGAGAATAATTCCTTTCATTAATCGGATTTTGTTAAGTTGTTTAATGGTTTCACTCTATCGTTTTCAAAAGTTTAATAATGTACATATCTATAAAGCAAAAGTTTAATACGCATGACCAATTCAGCTGGTTTAAAAGGGAATGTAACAAAATCATCGGCGCCAGCTTCCATGCCTTCTAAAACGGCTTCTATATCGCTTTCTATTTCTGTCACTAAAATAATGGGAATAGAATGTCCCAAATCCTCACGTATTAAGCCAATAAAACTCGGCAACCTAAAACCTTCGAGATTGATACTTGTGATGATAATATCGGCATGACCTACATGAATATGACTCAAAGCATCGTTGGCATCTTGTGCAGCAATGACCCGATAACCGTACTTTCGCAGTCGGTAATCGAGCGCATTGTTGAGAATAGAACCCAAACCACAGAGTAGGACACGCATACATTAAGGCATTCAGTTATTAAAATCCTATTGAATATCAAGGGCAAAGGTAAAATTTTCTTGTGTATCATTGTCAAAGGCAGCGTTTAGATGGTTTTAAAATTATATAATTTTTCAAACCCTTTCTGTCTGTGTACACAAAGAACAATGCCAAAAAAATGCGAATTACCGAGTTACCGATAATTCGCTATTTTACTGAGGGGGGTAAATGCAGTTGCAGAAACTTAGGGCGACTGCTTGATTTTAATTCAATTCAATCTGTTCTGTATAATTTCTGTTGCCTTCAAAGAAGAAGTTGAGATAATAAAGCCCACGCGGTAAATTACCTGTATCAAATGAAAGAATGTTGTTGTTTCTATGCGTATCGGCATTTAATGAGCCATTCGCATTGTACATACGCACAATGCCTGGGCGCGCAGCACTGACCAAAGTGACTTTTTTGAGTGCATCCATCGCTAAGATTTCGCTACTGATAATACTTGTCGCGGGATTGGGTGATGCCATGCGGTAATAACCATTACTGATGTCTTGAACATAAAAAGTTCTCGCTTCTCCTGTGCCGCATTGATTGGAGGTAACGCCCTCAACACGCATAAAAGGATAAGCATATACCGATACTTGGTTTTGCCCAGCGTAATAAATATTTCCTGAGCCGTTTAATAGAGTCCAGTTCGTACTTGAGCCTTGTGAATTATTGACATTTATGGTCAAAAAACCTGGATTGTAGATGTAATTTGGATAGGAAAGAGGCTGCCCATCAACGGTGGCTGAAGTGATTGCGGGTGGACCTACATAAATTGTTCCTGTCACACTTTTTGACGATCCACACCCATTATCCACAGTTAAAGTCACTATTCCGCTTGAGCCTGTATTCTTTGCTTTGATTTGAGCATAGAGCCAATTATAAGTATAAGTTATATCTATTGCACCTGTACTTGTCCAAGTATAGTTAGTGACATTGGTTGCTGTAGTCTGTATTGAAGTATAATTGTTATAGCATACATTTGCTGTGGGTAAACTTGTTATTGTGGGCGTACTTACTTCAGGGCGCTCAATATTCACACTGTATGATTGTATAAACGTCCCATCTGCCCTTTGGGCTTGGACAGAAATTGTACCAACATTACCTGTTTGAGCATTCACAGTAATCGTATTAGTCGTGGAACTGCCCGTCCAACCACTTGGTAAGCTCCAAGTATAAGTGACCGCAGTGGGTGGATCTGTAACAGGAGTTGGTACACTAATATTAAACACTGAACAAGGAACTGTTACTGTACTACCCTTACTTGGATTAGTCGGCGTTCCAACAGGAATATTCATAGATGTAATCGGCGCAATATATCTAACAATAACTGGTTTTTCGTCACTTTTTGAGAAAAAACCAGAAGGGCTTAATTTGGTCCATGTAACCAGTAATTTTACTTTTTTAGGATTAGAGGAATTACTGGTATTAGCCCATGTAACTTTAAAGTCAACTGTACCTTGCCCGGTAGGAGTCCCGATAAGATTTCCCTCTGTCTCCCATTTTATGAATCTGCCCCAACCTACATTTTCGTCAAGAAGGTTATTATAAATATCCGCGTGATAGGTCACCTCGGTCTCGGGATTGACATTATCGCAATTAAAGGCTACTGGAGAACATTGAATTACCGCAGTAGGGTTTTGAGAATTTGCCATAATAAAGCAACTAAGGAACATTAAAAAAGCAATTATTTTTTTCATTTTGAATTTTTTTAAAAGTGATAATTAAAAGATACAAGCGCAATAGGACTTAATCTCAAATTATGATTCCAGTACTTAAGAGTGGGATATATACTATAAACAAAACTATGAGTATAAGTAGTTGCCGTAGTACCATCTGATATAATATACTGATAAATATCATTTGCAGTAAGCCTATCTGCTTCAAAAAGAAAACTACCTTCTGCACCAACAGAAAAGTTTTTTGTAATAAAATATTGAAAACCCAATGATTGCCGAACTCCAAGCCCAATTATTTTTGTACCTCCCAAATGACCTACTTCGAAGGAATGATAAGGGGCAGGGATTGCAACGGCGATATTTAAATCAAATACTTCATTCTTTTCTCGACCATATTTAAACAAACCATCTGTTGCCATATACCAATACCAGTTCTTTTTCTTTATAACATATTGAGCACCAATAAAACTGTTGATAGCCATATTCTTGATCCGACTTTTATAATTATAAATCACAAAATGGATAGTATCAGTATATGGATGATCATACAAATGAAATTGCTCTACTGTGTTATAAATCAGACTGAAACCAAGCCTTAAAGCAATGTTTTTAGATATATGCCTTTTTATAACAATGCTATATGGGTCGTCTTTAAGTGTAAGGATATTCAAATTAATACCGAGTTCCCATTTATTAAATGGAACGGCAGTAGTATTGTCTTTCATCTCAATTTGAGAAAAAACAGGTGCGGTCAAAACCATGATAAAAAGAGCTGTGTAGATGCCTTTTACTGAAGGGGTGCATACGCACAAGGTCATGAAGAACTTTTTCATTGTTTGTTATTATTTTAGATTGTGAAAGGAATACAAACCCTGTTCGCCATCGGTACATGATAGCAAAGCGACGAAAAAGCATCAAAATAAAAGGCTTTCGGAATGGGGATGTGTCGGCAATTCTGCGCGGAGAATTGCCTATTTTCGTCGTCGTTCAAAAAATTTCATTATTTTTACGGTTTAACTTAGGTTAATAAATGACGGCTGCCGCCTCTGCCAAGAATTGCGGTGGTCGTCTTTTTTGTTTGTGCATGGTTTCAGTTCCTCAATAGGTACTGAAATCAAAAATAAATGCGCTACTATTTTTATTTAGTAGCCTGTATATTGAGACGTCTTCAATATCAATCTTAAATAATCGCAATACAAAGCCCTTTCACTACAATGTAGCGATTAGCGATTAGCGATTAGCGATTAGCGATGAGCGATGAGCGATGAGCGATGAGCGATTAGCGAGCGTTTCCTTATTTTGGTTAAAAAAATACTTGTTGTGTTATTGTTTTTAATTCTGCAACAAAACTAATGTATCTCATTTACTTTTCCAAATAATATTTAACAAAGGTCAAAACTTTAACATATTTGCTTATACGTTATATTTTTTTAAACCTCCCATGAAAAAACTATGATACGCTGTGATAGACAGAAAGCCTAAAATACTGTTGAGGAATGAAATCCCGATTCTATCGGGAAGGGGATATTTTTTCATAAAAGAGACGTAATTTTGCGCCTCTAAAAATGAAATGTGAATCATCATGTTAATAAACAGTCTTTTTTCTTTTTTCAAAAACACCCTGTCCCCAAAGGACACACCTAAAACAGAACCCGACACAATGAAATACTTAATCGCAGGACTCGGCAATATCGGCAATGACTATGAAGGCACGCGCCACAATGTCGG
>JAYTMI010000239.1:0-2083 GCA_043728625.1 Saprospiraceae bacterium
CAAAAATGACTTGTTTTTTCTCCCCCCTCAGTATCTTGCGCTTGAAATTGCAACGAAACACATCGGTAAGCCAATTGATTAGAAATCCTTTTTGCCAAACTCAATTCCCTAATCACTTTTATCTTGGAAAAACACCGCATTCTCGGCATTGACCCCGGAACAAATTTCTTAGGCTATGCCGTTTTAGAAGTAGAAGGCAAAAAACTTAGCCTCGTCACGATGAGTATCCTCACCATGACCCATGTTGACGAACCAACAGAAAAGCTCAAACGCATTTTTGAAAAAGTCGAATGGATTATCAAAACCTTCGACCCGCACGAACTCGCCATTGAAGAGCCTTTTTATGCCAAAAACGTCCAATCCATGCTCAAACTCGGTCGCGCACAAGGTGTAGCAATGGCTGCCGCAATGGTTCATGGCTTACCCGTTTCGCAATATTTACCCAAAACAGTCAAAAAAAGTGTCGTTGGCAATGGTAATGCTTCAAAAGAACAAGTTGCGGCTATGCTGGGTCATATCATGGGTCACCCGATTGAACCTTCTTTTTTTGATGCTTCCGATGCCTTAGCTGTGGCAGTTTGTCATCATTATTTGTCAAAAAATGCTTTGGGTGGCGGCAAAAAGCACGATTCTTGGAAGAGCTTTATTGCGGGCAATAAAGATAGGGTGAGCAAATGACCCCCTATTTCAAACCCAATTCTTCACCAATAGACTTTACTTTTTGTTGTAAACCAGCATAAACCGCATCAAAATCGGCGTTACGCTCTAATTTTCCAACGACACCGACGTAGAACTTAATTTTCGGTTCAGTGCCAGAAGGGCGGCAAGTGAATTTAGTGCCATCAGCCGTAAAAAATTGAAGGACGTTAGAGGATTCTATGCCCAATGTACCAGACGGAATAGCCACTGTTTTACCATTTTCTGTCCGTTCCAAACTTTTATAATCATCAATCCGAATGACGGCAGAACCTGCCAAATACTGAGGGGGGGCTACACGGAAATTCGCCATCATTTCTTGAATTTCTTCCGCACCCGTTTTACCTTTTTTGGTCAATGAAATAAGCCCTTCGTAGTAAAAACCAAATTTTTTATACACTTCCATCAACATATCAAAAAGGCTCAAACCTTTATCTTTGGCATAAGCCGTCAATTCTGCAATCATGGCGCAACTGGCAATAGCGTCTTTATCGCGGACAGCGTCGCCAATAAGGTAGCCATAACTTTCTTCACCACCACCGATAAATTGCTCTTTGCCTTCCAATTCTCTGATAACTTGGGCAATATATTTGAAACCTGTGAGTGTATTGTAGCATTTTACGCCAAAATCGGCTGCCATTTTATCAATCAAGTCCGTTGTGACAATTGTTTTGCACACAAACTCGTGACCTGTCAGTTTTCCTGATTCTTTCCACGCTTGTAGCAAATAATAGATTAGAACCGTTGCCGTTTGATTACCATTCAATAATTGGATTTCGCCGTGGTGATTTTTCACAGCAATACCCACACGGTCAGCATCGGGGTCTGTCCCCAGCACTAAGTCCGCATCAATTTCTTTTGCTTTATTGACCGCCATGGACATCGCTTCCGCCTCTTCGGGGTTCGGATAAACAACGGTTGGGAACAGCCCATTGCCTTTGGGTTCAGCTTGTTCCGCAATGACCGATACGTTTGTAAAACCCATAAGGTTCAAAAGTTGTGGCACTAAGGTCACACCTGTGCCATGTATGGGCGTGTAAACGATTTTTAAGTCTTTTTGGCGTGCAATGGCTTGTTTTGAAATAGATAACGACAATATTTGAGCGATATATTTATCATCTACCTCTTTATCAATTGCATGTATTTTGCTGCTATCGCCTTCAAATTTTATATCATCTATGGATTGGATAGCACTCACTTCTGCCATGATATTTTTATCATGTGGCGCAACCACCTGCGAACCATCGTCCCAATAAGCCTTGTAACCGTTGTATTCTTTCGGGTTGTGTGAAGCAGTGACAACGATACCACTTTTGCAGCCCAACAGACGAATCGCAAAACTCAATTCAGGCGTTGGGCGCAAGCTGCTGAACAAATAAACTTCGAT
>JAYTMI010000240.1:0-2387 GCA_043728625.1 Saprospiraceae bacterium
TGAATCGCTTCAACGCCATTCTCTTTGGCAACACGAATGATTTCTTCAACATCGAGGTAAGGTTTCAATGGCTCATCATTCGCTCCGATTTGATAGGACTCATCTGCTTTGTAGCGATGAAGCGAATAACGGTCTTCGTAGGTAAACATCGCAACAGTCGTCAAGCCCAATTCATGCCCTGCACGCAGGATGCGAATGGCTATCTCGCCTCTATTGGCGACCATTATTTTTTTGTAACGGTTGTGGATTTCTTTCATTTTGTTTGATATCATAATTGGTGAAAGCGTTAATCACGCCAAAAAATCGTGCAAATTTATATAGCCCCCCTCAGTATCCCGTCTCATTTCGATAGTTTTTTGAATTTAAGCAAAAAATTTGTTATAAAAAACTGGCAAACCTTTTGCATCGAGGGTTTTGACCATGGCTGACTGTTCGACTTCCTCCCGATGTGAAAATAGCTAAAAGGCTGCATGATTAACCAATGTTCAATATTTATACACAAAAATTAATAACCATTTAATTAATACAATCTTAAGATGAGAAAACTTACAACAGTGTGCTGTCTTGCAGCAGCCCTTGGCACGTCCTTTTTAAGTTGTCAAAAAAATGAATCCGATTTATTATCATTACAATCACCATCCCCCTCAGTATCCAGCCACGTTTCAGAACTAACGAATCAAAGCCTTGATTTTCAACATTTTACAATAGGACAAAACCCTTATGACACCGTCCAACCTGTTTCAACACTGAACAATAGTTCACGTTTTGCATTGACTTATTTCAATCTTTTTGAAGGAGAA
The DNA here is from genome assembly GCA_043728625.1 of Saprospiraceae bacterium. Taxonomy (GTDB): domain Bacteria; phylum Bacteroidota; class Bacteroidia; order Chitinophagales; family Saprospiraceae; genus JAAFJT01. The sequence continues at coordinate 801 of JAYTMI010000240.1, forward strand.
AAAGAAAAAATTTATACCATTACATCTTTTAAATCAACACTTATTGATGCGGGTTTAAGTGAAAAAGAGGCACACCGACGCACTGAACGTATCTTCAATACTTCTAGTTGTAGCCCTGCTTATTTGACCGAAACGGCACAGCTTCTTTCGCTTACTTTGCCACCACATACTGAGGGGACTTTTATTTGTGAATTGTATAAGCCTTTTGATCCCTCTCAAATACAAACACTTACTGAAAGAACTTCGCGTAACGATGTTGCAAAAATCCTATATAAAAAGACCAGCCTAACGGAAAATATCAAGGATGTCCATAAACTCGTGGGTGTCAGTGGCAGCATTGTGGCTCATGGCAACAGCCGCGTTGACGTTATTTATAATGTAAATGATGTGAATACGCCGATCACACTCCGTCTTGAACCCCAAGAGGTGCGTCTTATTCTGCAAGCCAGACGCGGCTATACTGAGGGGGAGGCAATTTACCTAAAGTTGATTCTTGGGAATATGACCGAACAAGAAGTTTGGCAACTGTTTGAAACAGATATTTTCCCAGAATTACAAACAAGGAATAGGATTAATGCTGAAAAAAAGGACGACTTGCGGTTTTCAAGACTTTTTTTCCGATACAATTACGTCGAAATAACGGGTAATACTGGACGATTGGGCTATACAGTCTATGATCTTGAAGGTTTTACTAACAATAAAATTATTAATTAGAATATTTTACCACCAACCTCGAACACTGCAGTTGCCTCACAAAGGCAGCTGCTTTTTTTTAAGCCTATCAAATAAAAAAGGCTGCCCTTTCGAGACAGCCTTTTTTATAAGCACATAATACACATTTTCAATCCTGTTTCCGATTCGTCGTCGTTGACATCTCCACAGGTTTTTCAACCAAAACAGGGAAATTGGCAGTACTGTAATGTGAAAAATTAGTAGCCGCAGACATTGGGAACTTATATGTTTTACAAAAAGTAGCCAAAAATGCAGCCATATCCTCATTTTTTATATTTTTAGAATTGGGCTTGGGGTAAAACGCCATATTTTTAATCGTCCCATCTTTATTCCAAAAAATATAAAGCCACAGCTTAACACCATCCAAATTAAAACCCGTTTTCACGGATTGCGTTTCGATGTGTTTTAAAACATGTACCCATAAATAATACGCCATTTCCATGTCATTTCGACAAACACTTAGTAGTTGTGTCTCATAATTAGCTTTTAAGCTTTCAAAAGGTTGCCCATCGTATTGACCAAGAGCAAAAACGGTTGGCAATGAATCTGCCTTTACAGCATTAGGTGTTGCTTGTGCGGCTGTTAAAAAAAATAGAACTGCGAGAAATGTCAAAGTCTTTTTCACTATAAAGTTATTTTGCGTTAGTTAAAATTTCACCAAAGAACGTGATTAAATAGGAATTATGTATGATTACGAATAAACTTTTATGTTAATGAAAGGCAAATTATTCAGCTTATATTACCATCTCGCTATATAACAATCAGTTTTATACGCAATTGTTTTAAAATAAGTAATTTACAATATCTGTAACTTCGCAAATTTCAGCATAATTTTCCGTTGCGGTTGCTCTATTA
>JAYTMI010000241.1:0-3671 GCA_043728625.1 Saprospiraceae bacterium
CCTTCAATCATAGACGCATGATTTTCTTCATCTGAAAAAAGCATGGTATCTGGAAAAGCACGTCCAAGTATCGAAATCGCTGTGGAATTAGCCACATAAGCACTCGTAAACAGCAAAGCATTTGGTTTTTGATGTAAATGAGCGATTGTTTTTTCCAATTCACGATGCCGCACCGTTGTGCCTGAAATATTACGCGTGCCACCACTGCCAACACCATCTGCTTGTGCTACATTGACAAATGCCTCAATCACATCAGCATCTACACTCATGCCGAGATAGTCGTTACTCGTCCAATTCACAACCGTTTTTATACCCCCCTCAGTATGATGACTGAAAGCAGGGTGAGTTTCTGCCGATTTTTTTAAAGGCAAAAAATAACGATAGTTGCCTTGTTTTTTCAAAGCGGACAATTTGTCGGCAAGGTGATTTTCAAAATCCATGGTGGTAGCGCGTGTTTCTATTTCAGTTAGCATGACGTGAATTGTTTAGATGTTAACCTTCCGAAAGTTTTAAACTTTCGGAAGGTTGTAATATATTGATAATCAATTTTTTATTCAGGCATTAGGTTCGGGGAACTTCAAAGTTCCCCGAACCTAAACAAACCTTTTTTCTTCTCAAACCCCTTGTTTTTTGCGAACCATTTTATACAAATTTATAGCACTCATCAGCAGAATGACAAATAAAGAAAGCCCCAAAAGCCCCCAGATAAAACTCATATTGTCCTTAACAACGGCCAACATGACAATAGCGACTAAAAAAATGGTGGCGACTTCATTCCATATCCGCAGTTGTTGCGAAGTGTAGCGAAACACGCCTTTCATTTGCTGCTTATAAATCGCATTGAGTGTAAAAAAGTAAGCATATAAACCAATCACGAAACCCAATTTCAGCATTAACCATTCAGGCGTTACACCTAATAAATACCATAAAGTAGAGCCAAAAATCAAAGTTAAAATCGCAGAGGGAAAGGTAATACCTAACCACAATCTTTTAATCATGATACTGAATTGACGGCTTAAAATGTCTCTCTCAACCCCCTCTTTTTCTTGTGCTTCAGTGTTGTAAATGAACAAACGGACGATGTAAAACATACCACTGAACCATGTGACAATAAAAACAATGTGTAAAGCCTTGATGTATAAGTAATTCATTTTTCAAGTTTTGGGTTTTGGGTTTTGGGTTTTGAGTTATATACAAAACTCAAAACCCAAAACTCAAAACTCTTTAGCCCAATCTCTTGGTTTCAGGTATTCTAAAAGTACAGCTTCACGACTATTGGGTTTTGGATGAAAATCGTATTCCCAACGGGCGATAGCGGGTAAACTCATTAAAATAGACTCAATACGCCCATTTGTCCGCAAACCAAAGAGCGTTCCTCTATCATGTATCAAATTAAATTCGACATAACGACCACGCCGAACACCTTGCCAGAGTTGATTTTCCTCTGTAAACGGTTCGTCTTTTCTTTTTTCAACAATCGGCAAATAGGCTTTTAAAAACGCTTGACCGCAACTTTGCGAAAACGCAAATACTTGATTTTCATTCATTTCCGTTGTCGGACGCATGTAATCGAAAAAAATGCCACCGATACCTCGTGCTTCATTGTCGCGGTGTTTATTGATGAAATACTCATCGCATTGTTGTTTCAATTTTGTATATAAGTCCACGCCAAACGGGTCGCAAGCCTCTTTATGCGTTTTGTGAAAATGCACGCCGTCCTCTTCCCAGATATAATAAGGAGTTAAATCAGCACCACCGCCAAACCACGCATCTATCTTTTCTCCGTTTTCATCATACAATTCAAAATAGCGATAGTTGGCATGAACCGTCGGCACCATCGGATTGAGCGGATGAATGACCAACGAAATACCACACGCAAAAAATTGTGATTCTTTAACCCCAAAATGTTGTGCCATCGCTTGTGGCAATTGCCCATGCACCACAGAAGTATTCACGCCACCTTTTTCAAACACATTGCCACCTCTGATGATGCGGCTTTTGCCGCCGCCACCGCCTTCTCGTTGCCAAGCATCTTCTTGAAAAGTGGCTTTACCATCTATGTTTTCAAGGGCTGTGCAGATTTGGTCTTGAAGGGTGTGTATGAATTGGATGAATGATTCTTTCATGTTTAATGCTATGATTACGAATGTGTTGATTCTACGAATCAAGGGAAAATAGTAGAATCAGTCCTGTTATAAATATGTAGTCGCTAACGCGACATTAGATTTGTGCGTGTTTCGATGTCGCGTTAGCGACTACATATTTATAACACCCCCTCAGGATAATGTGCTTTTGATTCGTAGAATCTACACATTCACCATGTTCTTTTTTTTAAACTACGGCATATTCCATCGAATATTCCTTCACCGCATCCACAAACGCCTTCGCATTTTCAACAGGAATATTAGGCAAAATGCCATGCCCTAAATTGGCAATATAACGTGTCGTGCCAAACGCATCAATCATATCATGAACCGCTTTGCGGATTTCAGGAATGGGAGACAGCAACCGTGCAGGGTCAAAATTGCCTTGCAAAGTGACATTATCACCTGCCCACGCACGGGCTTGTTGTGGCGTAATGCACCAATCAATACCCAAACCGCTTGCGCCTATTTGACTCATTTCTTCAAGGGCAAACCAAGCACCTTTGGCAAAAACTATAGTCGGGCACATATCCTTTAAAGCATGAACGATTTGGCGAATATAGCGCAAAGAGAATGTTTCAAAATCGGCAGGACTTAATAGACCACCCCACGAATCGAATATTTGAACCACATCAGCACCCGCTTCGACTTGTTTTTTCAAGTAAACAATGGTCGTATCCGTAATCATTTGCAACAAATGATGGGCAGCTTTGGGCTGTGTGAAACAGAAAGCTTTGGCAGCGTCAAACGTTTTTGACCCTTTGCCTTGCACCATATAACACAACAATGTCCAAGGCGCACCTGCAAAACCAATCAACGGCACACGTCCAGCGAGTTCTTTTTTTGTTAAGCGCAAAGCGTCAAAAACGTAGTGTAAACTATCGGAAACGTCTGGAATATTCAGTTTTTCAACATCCGAAAGAGTCTTTATCGGATTAGGTAAAACAGGACCCACGCTTTCAATCAATTGCACTTCCATACCCATCGCTTGTGGCACAACGAGGATGTCAGAAAAAATAATTGCCGCATCCACGCCTACTTGATCAACTGGTTGTAATGTGATTTCACAGACCAATTCTGGGGTTTGGCAGCGTTCAAAAAAGCCATATTTGGCTCTTAAAACACGGTAATCGGGCAAATAACGTCCTGCTTGACGCATCATCCACACGGGAGGTCGTTCCAAAGTTTCGCCATTTAAGGCACGTAGTAAAAGGTCGTTTTTTATCACTGATTTAAACTGATTTTATATGATTCAGAGCGGCTATTAGTTTGTCGCCGCCTTTGTTTAATATCTCTTTTGCGCCTATTTTGCCTAAATTTTGGGCATTGTCAATAGGCATTTTTACTTCTATTTCTATTTTTTTATATCCATCGAGGCTGCAGATATTACCCCTCAGTATAATGTCGTTTTTTTCAGCAATTGACAATGCTGCAATCGGTGTTGAGCAGCCACCCATTAATTGGCGTAAAAAATCACGTTCTATATGCGTGCAAAGTGCTGTTAATGAATCATTTAGCGTTGCACAA
>JAYTMI010000242.1:0-1527 GCA_043728625.1 Saprospiraceae bacterium
TTTTAATGATTTATGCTGCAAAGATGGGTGCTTATTTGTAAAGACGAAGTAAAGATGTAGGCGAAGGGTGTAAAGATTTTATAAAGATGGGAGAGGGCTTGAATTGATATTAATTGCATAACCTTCCGATGGGTTTGAAACCATCGGAAGGTTATAACATTATACCACATGGTCTGGGTTCATCCAAAATATCTCCCAAATATGCCCGTCCAAGTCGTTGAAACTGCGGGTGTACATAAAGCCGTGGTCTTGTGCAGGGCGTGTTTCTGTACCTCCTGCGGCAAGGGCTTTGTTGACCAAATCATCTACTTCTGCGCGGCTATCGGTTGATAAAGCAATCAAAACTTCGGTGCTTTTGGTCGCATCAACGATGTCTTTGTCAATAAAACCTTTGAAAAAAGGCTCAACTAAGAGCATGGCGAAGATGGTTTCGCTGATAATCATGCAAGCGGCGTTTTCGTCCGTGAATTGCTCATTGAAGGTGTAGCCGAGTGCAGCAAAGAATATTTTTGTTTTGTCAAGGTTTTTGACGGGTAGGTTGACGAATATTTTGGTTGCCATCTTTTTTAGATTGTTTTATGAATGATTAAAAAAACTAAGAACGTTTTGACCGCATCGCTTTCACTTTTTTGAGGTTATCATCTGCGATAAACTGTTGATATTCAGCAGATTAGGCAGGGTAGAGTTCGCCTTTAATCAGCCAACAGACTTTATAGATTGTTCTTTTAAATGCAAAAACGTTTTGCGTTCTTCGTCGCGTATAAAATTTTGAAAATCGGCATCTGATGGAAATTCGACTAAATGGATTTCGTAAGGGTGTTCAATCGTGCTTTCAACAAAGTTCTGTTCAGACGGTCTCACACGCAGCAACAGTTGCCCATTGTATTTTGAAATCAGAGGAATGGCTACGTCTTCAAATTGATGAAAAGTGGCTTCTTGTTCTCCCACACCTACGTTTTTCACGTCGCTTGACCATGCCGATTTGAAACCTACCGTACCGTCGGTGCCTGTATAAATCAGTTTGACGTTTGGGTCCATCATCACCCATTTGCTGTAATTTTCTTGATTTTTAATCATTTAGTATTCAAAATACTGAGGGGGTAAAATTAAGCTGTTTGAATTGACAATCTTTTGTGATAATACATGTAAGACACCACGCCTAAACCAATGGGCAACAGCATAAAACTCATTTGTGGCATAAAACCGGAGGTGGCGATTTGAGAATAAACGGCACCGATTAAATCGAAAAACAAACCTGCATATGCCCATTCCTTGATGCGTGGAAAGCCAGGAATCAGTATCGCCATTACGCCCAAGGCTTTAGCAACACCAATAAAAGGGACAAAATAGTTTGGGTACCCTAATTGATTGATAAATGTAACAGCTTTTGGAACAGATAAAATGTCTGGAACAGCTGAATATTATTAAAAATAGATTCTTTCACTTCGTTACTAATGACGCGCTTCGTTTGTAGGAGAGGAACTTTATGTTCGGGGAACTTTTAAAGTTCCCCGAACATGGTACTCG
>JAYTMI010000243.1:0-2733 GCA_043728625.1 Saprospiraceae bacterium
GGTGTTCTTTCAAACAGTGACAGCGATCTGAGCACGGCTGCAGGAGAGCAAGGCAGGGATTGGAACAATTGTATTGCTGTATCGCCCAATCTTGCCAATTTGGTTGCTTTCGGATGGGGTCCAGTATTTGTTTCACCAGATAGCGGCGCAACTTGGCAACAGGCGATAGATGATAGGCATTTGCATAGTGATGTGCATTCGCTGCGTTTTTCTCCCTTAGGTTCGGATTGGGCAAAAGACCTTTATGTAGGAAGTGATGGGGGTGTAGCGCGGATTGATATGGATTTATTCTTAAAAAAATCAACTGACTGCTGTCAAAGTAATTACAATAGGTTTTTGCCAACATTGCAATGTTATTCGACACTTATCCGTCAGTTTTGGGGTACTATAGCGGCATCCAATGCTGTACCGTATCTCGTTGCAACTGGCTCGCAGGATAATAGCAACCTTTGTAGCGTTGCATCGCCAGTTGCACCCACTCCGTGGATAAATATGGAAGGTGGGGACGGCGGTTGGACGGGATTTGTAAATGGCAATGTGCTACTTCATAATATTATGGGCGAAGCCCCAACATGTACTTTATTTAATTCAACTGGGATTAGGGACAAAGACGGTTCAATAATAATCAACCAACCTGCTGATAATCCTACAGAAATGAAAGGTCCGGTAGCAGAAGTCGTGAAACAACCTGAATTCCGTAATGAATTAGGCGGGTTATTGGTAGCCCTTGCATCACCCAATAATAATCAGGTTTTTGCCCTGTTCACTGATGATGAACAAAATGTTGCTTACCACTGGGGATTTATAGGAACGATACCACAAGGAGAAGCCGTTAGTGCCCTTGCTTCCTTTAATGGCAGCACTATTCATATAGGTGCTGCGGGAAAGATGTATGCGATGGACGTAAAAACAGGCAAAACAAAAAATTTGCCGATAGACATTCCTAAAACAGATCCTGACTCCAAATTAGCGCCTGGCAGCATTAATCGTATTGTTCATTTTAGTGAAGTAGATGCATTTGCTATCATGAATGGTTCAACCGAAACTATTGAAGTATTCAACCCCTTTACGCATAATAAATCTGTGGTGCTAACATCCAGCTTTATATTACGCCTTGTGGAGAATGGATCAAAGTGGATTGTTACACCTGGATATGGATTACCCAAAGAATATATGTATGGGCTGGAATCGGTGCAGTTACCCAATTCCCGCTTTCCTCGAGCTTTGTTTGTAACGACAGATAGAAATGTGTACATCAGCAGAGAAGACAGCACTACATGGCAATTAGCTTCGCAAAATCTTCCCGTAACACCGCATTGTGGTGATGTGCGTTTCGTGAGCTTTGCGGGTTCGTCAGAAGCCTGGTTGTACCTCGGTACTTTTGGAAGATCTATGTGGGGGGCAAAACTGCGATAAGTATTCAGCCGCCGTATCGTCTCAATAAGTCCCTAAAAATGATGCCCTTAGCTGACTTATTTGATTAACTTTGCCCTAAAACTAATAATAATGAAGCCAAAAGATTCAGAAAAAACATGGTGAGATGAAAAACCACCGATATTCAAAACATGGCGGCAGATGTACTTGCTCGTGAGCGTTTCCAAACGCGACACAGACAATTCTGCACATCTCATACATGCGTATAGAATCTTAAACAGAGATACCCCTGAGTAACACAAACAAAAAAGCCTTGTAGAACCCACCACGTTCTACAAGGCTTTTTTAGACTATAGAGGACTAAAAAATAAGCGGAAATAGCGTGCGTAATTGGTCAAAATAAGCGATATTTGCACTTACTCGAAAGTAGTTAACAATTAAAAAGCGATTATTATGGCATTCAAAAAATATAAATTGATAGATGATGTGATAAATAAGTTTCAATTATCTTTCAAAAAAGAATATTTCTTATTGAATCCGCCTCAAATAAAAATGCCTGATTCTCTTAAGTCAGAGCTTCGTTATGTGATGACAACGATGCCCTACAAGGTATCAGAAGCGGCAATACGAGAAAATATTCTATACCCGATACTCAAAGAAGTGTTTAGAAAATACGATGATACTTTGATGTTGTGGGCAAACAAAAGTATCTCATTCGATAAAGAATTAGGGGGTATGCCCGATTACATCATTGCCAAACAATCGGAACGGGGCAAAATAATTTTTGGTAAACCATTGTTAGCCGTAGTGGAAGCCAAAAAAGATGATTTTGAAGGCGGTTGGGCGCAATGCTTATTGGAAATGTACACAATACAAAAAATAAACGGTAAACCCGATATGTCTGTCTTTGGCATTGTAACAAATGGTGACAATTGGGAATTCGGTAGATTAGACGATTCTGTATTTACGGAAAATGAGCATTTTTGCACGATACTTGAGTTAGATACACTTTTTTCTGTACTTACCGCTTTTTTTGAATTGTGTAAGCAAAATGCACTTAAACTCTAAAATGAGTGTCACTAAGCACTGCTTCTCTTGTGGCTTGGTGCTGACGACCATCCATTTCAATCGCAAAATTGCCTTTATTACAGAAAATCGCAAAATCTAACAATGCAGCAGTTTGGTCTCGATTATGTACAGGATATTCTCTTTCTGGAAAGATATTTTGTTCAATTAAAGCTTTAAACATTGGTTCTTCCAAATGACTTCCTTTGTACAAAAAGTTAAATTTTTTGGCATTTAGAAGGCGTTGCTCATCAGTTTGTATCAAAACCATGTGAGAACGACCACGCAAACTAA
>JAYTMI010000244.1:0-2307 GCA_043728625.1 Saprospiraceae bacterium
TCACTCTTTTTACTTGATTTCCAACGTTTTACAAACGAGTTAAACAACCATATAGCCAATAAACTCAAAACAGAACCAGCCGCTAACCAGCCTATTAAATCGCCATATTGGGCATAAAAAGTCAAGTTATTTCTCAGCACAATGCGTTGTGAAATAACCGCATCTGTCCCATAAGACGTGGGTTGTTCGATGTCGCCACGCAAATTGACAAAGCAACTTGTACCTGTATTAGCAGAGCGAACAACAGCGCGGCGTAACTCAATAGCCCGCAACGAAGCAAATTTTTCATGCTGCTGATACCCAGGCGTATTGTCCCACCAACCATCGTTTGTCACCACAAACAAGGCTTGCGCCCCCGCTAAAACATATCCGCGACAAAAATCACCATAAATGGACTCGTAACAAATGGCTGTGCCAACCGATATCGTACTGTCTTTACTGCGAAAAGCCGTGCGTTCAGGTTGCATACCTAAGCCGCCAACAGTGCCGCCAAATTGTCGAAACAAAGGTTTTGCCCAACCAAAAAGAAAGCCATAAGGTAGAATTTCAGGACCTGGAACGAGTTTCGATTTTTTATACATTGACAAACGCCACCCCTCAGTATTTTCTGCTTTTCCAGTATCAGCAACCATTTGAGTGGAAGCATTGTAGTTTTCCCAATATGTAATCGTTCCATCGCGATTGTCAAACTCTCTGACGGTACTTGGTAAGCCTTCGGGCTTTTTTGTAACGTATTGAGCATATATTTTTAAGGCATCAATGCCCATAACAAGGTGGAGTTTGGGGTAACGATTGACAAAATTTTGCCATTCTCTGACTTCAGGTCTATCATTGAAATGGTCAACATTGTGAAAATCGAAGCTTGTTTCAGGAAAAACAAGGTAATCTGTTGTTGAATCCAATTTTTGAACAGATAATTTTTGAAATTTTCTTAATTGGTCATGCCACGGCATATCAAATTTTTCATAGTGCGGCTCATAGTTCGGTTGTACGACAACGACATTTGCATAGCGTTCACGCGGATTATTTTGACTGTCTTCTCCCCAACTCGTGTAGATAATTTGTGATAAAACAATAGGCACAGCTAAGGTCAAAAGAGCTGCCCAAGTCAAGCGTGTTGCCCGTTTTTTTTCATAAATAGCTTTTGATGTTATTTTAAAAATCAAGACATTCAAGACCAAAATCCATAGAGAACCGCCAAAAACGCCTGTATATTCATACCATTGCACCCATTCAGGCTTTTGGGCAAAGGTATTGCCGAGCGTCAACCAGGGCCAGGACAATTCCCAATTGAGGTGCAGAAATTCCCAACCCAACCAATAAGCGATGAAAATGAGGGCGTGTTGAAAGGTCGGTAAAGGGCGTGTTTTGCCCCCCCTCAGTATTTCAGATGTTTTATGGAATGCCCAAAACGCCCAAGCCATAAACAGTGCATTTAAGTAATTTGCCAGCATACCCGCTATCAAACCTGCATTGGCAACCCAAAAAGTAGAGCCAATATTCCATATTATGAAGGCATTGAAAGCGTACTTGATGATGCCCTGTTTTTTCCCTCCCTCGTTTGCTTCGTTCCTCACAAGGGCAAAATTTTGCTCCGAAATTTCCTTTTGAATCATCAAAAGAGGAACAAAACCGACAAACATGAGGGCGGTCAATGGTGAAATAGGGAAGCCCAATGTCAGTATTATACCACTCAATGTCGAGAGCAACAGCCACCGGGGATTGTATTTTTTTTCAAAAATAAAAACAATTAATGCCCAAACAGCGAGTAAAAGGGGAAATGTCCACCACGACCAAAGCGGACGTTGCGACATCGTGTATCCACAAAAAGCGATGATGAGGAGAGTGCTGGCGATGCCGCCAAATTTTAGGTTGCGATTCATTTTTGCAAGTAAAAAGAGAGCAGATTTCAAGCTAAAATCTGTCGTAAAATATTGTTTTTCAATATTTTACGATAATCTTATTATTAATTATTTTTTTTCTATACCTAACATTCACAATAATATGAGGCATATTAAGCGACAAATATAGGTTAGACCGAATGGATACAATTTAAAATAGGCATAAAGTTTTTTTTTCAAAGGCTTATAGTTTGTTTAGTTTTTAAACTAACTTTACGGCATTTTAAATAAAAACCAAGAAAATTGCCAAAAACTATCAAATTTCAACCAATTTTGCGCCCGCCTACTGAGGGGGGTATAAGGATAGAATAAATTATCAGACATAAATAATTTTAATTTAATAAAAAATGACAACATTCGACCACATCCAAGTCACAGGTAAAAAGGACACACGCAGTGGCTTTGG
>JAYTMI010000245.1:0-9745 GCA_043728625.1 Saprospiraceae bacterium
CCAACGGGAAACGCTTGTAAACTGTATTGTTTTTTAAAAAGCCCCACTGTTGTCGGCTGTTCCTTCCATTGTGTAACAATGTGTCCTTGCATATCTATGACAAAAAAGTCTAAGGGAATAGGCTCTTTTATATCACAAGAAACAATGATGCTTTCGCTAAAAGGATTCGGCATAACAATTAAATAGGCGGGTTGAAAATCCGTTATTTCTTTAATCGGTGTAATCGGGTTTTGATTGTAAGTTGTCCATTGAGTTGGAAATCCGAGCGATTTGCCGTTTTTAAAAACATCTAAATAACGGTGGTCGGCATATTGATTTTCAAGTGCCGTGAGCGACATTTGCGTTAATGCACTTTCAAAAGCGGGTGTCAAAACTTCGCTTCTGCCAACAAAAACACGTTTAATATCGCTCGGTGTCGGTGTAATTTGAAGCGGCAACACCTCATCAATATACGATTTAGGCGTTATCCAAAAGACCCGCAAACCTTTTACATCGGTCACATCTGTAAAATAGCCATCGTACCATGTTTGTAACATGGCAGTTGCTTCGTCTAAGTGAAGTCCTGCCGCAACCAATTCATTTCTAAACCGCATCACTTCATTGTACATATCGTTAAATTCTGTATCGCGGCGCGGTGGTAAAATCACTTTTTTCTCTTGACCCTTGATTGAGCCACTCCACCAAAACGTGGGTTGGCGATTGGGACTATTATCATAAACCATGATATATGGCAAGGTCGTGTTGAACAGATTTTGGATGACCAAATTGCCTTTATCGTTAAATTCTACTTTAAAAGGTGTCAAAAAATTGGCTAAACCGCGATAAAACAGAAATTTCTCAATTTCGTTATTTTGTCCTTTCACATAGTTTGAGGCAGTTGCACGTGGGGCTGCCCACTCTTGTGTGACTTGCGAATTAGGCGGTGTGGGTGTCAAACTTTGAGTCGCTGCCAATACCGTAGCATTCCACTTGATAGAACCGTCGCCCATTGAAGCCATGTCCAGTGTCGCTGTATTGGGATTGGCTTGTCCGCCACTTCTTTGCGGATACCATTGATTGATAATGCCGTTTTTGAACTTCACATCAACCGTAATCGGCGTTTCTTGATTCGTATAGAAATAAAGAACAGGCGTTTCCATTTGAACACCAATGTTTTTCAGCGTTACTTTTCCTACTTGCCCTTGATTGCATGTCGCACATTCATTGAGTTTTAAGTCCATGACAAAAGGCGGCAAAACCTCCCCTTTAAGCCCCGACAAACGTACGCCGTTGCTGTTTTGAACGGTTGTAAATGTTCCCCATTCATGCACTTTTAAGTTACTTTGAGCATGAGCAGATAGACCGAATTGGCAGATGAAAACGAAATTGATTATTAAATTTTTCATAAGCAAAATATTTTTCATTCAAAATAAAACAAAAATAAGCCTATTTTAGAACATGAATAATAGAAAATACTGAGGGGGTCAATTCGGTTGCCCTTCTTTCGATTTTGTCATCATTGAAGTCAATATTTGCAAAAAACCTTTTGTATTGTTTAATAAATTCAATACAACCGTTTCACTTTGCAAAAAATGATTGTCTGACGGAATTTGAATCAATACTTCACGTCCATACGTTTTCAATTCAGGAATTTTACGCAGCCTTTCGGGTATTTCGACGATGCGATGCCCTAAACCGATGACTTTGCCACGGCATTTTTCTTCAATATGTAAACTCGAAAAAATGTCTAATGAATCGCCAACACCCACTTGTACGACCAAACTTTCATGCACATAACCGACCACCATATTGGGCGATTTTTCATAGAAAGAAATCAGTGTCGTAAATGATGAAATGTTCTCACCTTCTTTACAATGTATCGTGCCAACAAGTCCGTCAGAAGGTGCATAAATCGCCAAACGTTTTTGTTCATTGACAATGAAATCGCGCTGCGTTTTCAAGCGATTGATTTCAACCTGCATTGGGTTTTGTCCACGCAACTCACTTTCAAGGTGATTGATTTCAATATCCAATGGTTGAACAACAAGGCGCAATTCTTCTTTTAAAGAACTGATTTTCAGTTGATTAGGGTTATTAATCATTGTTGCGGATTCCGAAATCTTTACGCTTTTAAGGTCTTTTACCAACAGTTGATTGAGCGACACTTCGGCTTCAACTGCTTGAATACGGCTTTGAATATCGGCAACCTTTTCAGTCCGTTGCGCTTTCAGTCTGTTGATATTGGACTGCAATTCGGCGCGGCTGATATGGGTTTTGGCTTCTAATTCAGAGATATTGTGGGCAACATCGCTGAGTTTCAGGTTCAGTTCAACACGTGTAACTTCCAAAAGTAAATCGCCTTTTCTGACCGCTTGACCAGGCGTTACGGCAATACGATTGACCATAAGCGGATGCTCCAAATTGATTTGCATCTCTTTGTTTTCGGCAAAGCCATAAAACGTTTCGGCTTGATGATTGAAGTTCAAGCTGAGTTTATAAATGCCATAAACAAGGGCAGGAAGGATAAACCAATACAGTATATTAAATCTTTTCATTGTGAGTTTATCGGACTTTCGTAGGTGTCAGTAAAAGAAAGGCGTACCTCTTTGATGTCTTGTAATTTTCTTAAAGCTTCAGCTAAAGCAATGCCTTGCATTTCGTCTTTCAAGCGCAGAAGGTATTCATACTCAACGCCTTGTCTTTTTTCATTGTCAAAAAAAATGCGATATCCTTTGAGCGAAAAGGTGCGTGAAAACTGCTTGACCAATGCTTGAACAACCACAACATCATTCGAACCTTCGAGTACATCGAAACGCAAAGTACCTATTAAACTCTGTTTTTGGCTAAAAGGTGTCAATCGCAATACAAAAACAACGATACAAAAAAGCAGCGTTCCAATCATGCCGTTCACAAAACTATGCACCCCGCAAGAAATACCGACCGCCATGGTTGCAAACACAAATGCCACATCACGTGGATTGCTGATACGTGAGCGAAAACGGATAATAGCGAGTGCCCCAAAAATACCAAAACTCCGTGCCAAACTGTCGCCAATGGATTGCATAATCGTTGTTGTAACGATGGCAAATAGCATCAATGACTGAATATAGTGGTCGGGTCGAGCGACTTCACGCGACGTTTTTTCGTAGGTAAAAACCAATAAAAGCGACAAGCCCAACGACATGAGTGATGCAAATGCTATCAAAGCCAATGAAGTCGTCTGTGCTGAATTTGAAAGGTTAGATAAGTCGAACATACATTTTTTGAATAATTTGATAAACGTGATAAACGTATCGGATACCTTTGAGGTATCCGATACGTGTAAGCTGAATTTTATCGTTGTAAAATCACTTTTTTGACCGTATTTTTTCCAATTTTTATAAAATAAAAACCATTGGAAAAATTGGATAAATCTAATGTATATTGTTGATTATCAATACCTTTTATGCTGGTCATCACCTGCCCAATACTGTTCAAAACCAATAAATTACTGAGGGGGTCACCATCGGTTGAAATGGTCAACTCGCCTGTTGTCGGATTGGGCGCAAGGGTGATTTTACCGACATTTTCCAACTCATTTGTGGCGGTTGCTGATTCATTATTTTTGCCAAACGTCGCCGCTTTGATAACAAAACTGCCTGTGCCGTTGGGTATGCGAGACAAGCTGCGGTCGTCAACCTGCGCACCAAAAGTTAAGCTGTCGAGCATCTGACCACTGGCATTTAACAACGCTAAAAATTCACCACTTTTTGACAATTTAAAATTGGCGTGGTACTTACCTGCTGTGTTTTGGCTGCTATCCTCGTCCGCCCAAACAATCAAATAACCACCTGCGGGAATGGTTGTATTGGTAGGAAAAGCCCATTTTGTTAAGTTCGTTGGGCTGTCTGTGATGTTATAGCCACCGATATTGATGGCTTGTGTGCCTTTATTGTACAGCTCAATCCAGTCATCATTTTGACTAAATTCATCTTTAACCGTTGAGGTATTCGAAGCCATAAATTCATTGATGACAATATCGCCCACTGCTGAACCATTGGTTTGCACTTGATAGACATAGACATCGTGATCTGCGCCAACAGGCGCGAAAGCGATGCTTTTTGAGGCATTATTGGCAGTCGCTTCGATGTAATATCGCACCCATGTAGCAGCATTTTGCTTAGGAATTTTTGCGCTAAAAATACCATCATTTGCTGCGCCATCGTCGTGTGCACCGTCGTCATACATCAATGTTTTTTGAAATTTACCATAAATATTCGTTCCAAAATAAAGCAAAACTTGCGATAAACCATTGGTATGTGTGATTTTAGTGCGAATCGTCACGTCTTGCGTTGATGTCGGTACTTGCCAAGCTACACTGTTGGTATAAAAACCCGTTTGGCTAATCGTGGGTGCAACTTGTGCGACTTCTGCATTAGATAAAACATAATTTTTACGTGCCGTGATAAACGATTTTAAAGCGGTCATCCCCGTTTGCCATTGGGCATAAGTCGTTAATTTTATTGGGTCTTTTTGAACCGTTGTATCCAACAAAGCAGTGTAGCGATTGAGTACAGCATTTGCCGAATCCACGTTGAAGGATTCTGCAATCAATGTTCTTACATGCGCCAAATAACGTTGACGGATATTGGGTACTGCCAAAAGACGATTCAGAAGCGGATAATTGACCTTTGTTTCGTTGTAAAAAGGACTCCATTGGGTTGCAACGTTAGCAGCCATCGTGCTGTTGGCATCGTAATCAATGGTGACAAAACGTTTAGTTTCTGCATCTTGATAGAGATAATAATCCATTTTGCCCTTGAAAACATAGCTGTCGTCGTCGCAAAACAGGATTTCGCTTGCCAAATGCCAGAGCGTGCGGTCAATATCAAGGTAATTTTGAAGAGAATCCTCCAAATTACTGAGGGGGGTCTGATTTAAGATTTTACAAACTTTCGGCAAGTCCGCCCAAGGTTGTGCTTGGTCACTGCTTTTGAGCGTATAATATTTTTTATACGCCGTTGTATCATCGCCCAAATAATTCAAAGCAGCAGTCCCATCGCCCCAACCGCCGCCGCCTGCTGTGCCAGCAGGCACATCGGCGCGCCAATTGGTGCCGTCATTGCTTAAAAACCATTCACTCATCATGTCTTTATTGATTTGCTGCACATTTTGATACAAACCATAATCGCCATCGTTGACATAAAGCCTGACAAAATTGGCTTTTGGCGCAGCCGAATGACGACGAATTTGATGATAGTAAAATATTTCACGTACCATCGAAGCGTCTTGATATGAGTTATTGAGGTTCAAGGTCTTATAACCTTTAAAGTCTTGGGTCGGTTTGACAAAATCAGCCGAAATGTTGAACGATTTTTTCAACGAAGTACTTACACTCCTATATGATGTATTGCCCTTGAAACGCACGCCTACACTGTCGTAACTCTTCCCATTGAGCCACATCGTAGCAGGAATATTGGTTTTTGACGCATAATTATTCGCCAACAAAGTCAAGTAATTTGATTGTGGAAAGGACAATCGAATGCCTTGAATTTCTTCTTCTTTGTAAAACCCCGTTGATGGCTTACCGCCTACGTGCATAGTCCTGCCGTCCGCCGAAAAATAGTATTCTTTGGGTAAACTTTGACCATCACAATAGGTTGATAATAAAAGCATTACGCAAAAAATAAGGCTTTTTGAGCCAATGTGTTGTATTGCTGATTTCATTTAAGGAAGTTTTACGAATATGAAATAATTGTAGTTTTTTAATCCCAAACGAACTTGAAAGAAAGTCGGTTGCGTGAAAAATGATACAATTTCAGGGTGTCTGTTGCAAAACCTGTAAATATACCCAAGCCATTTGTAATATTGGTCGGTGGCGGTGTCAAATTGAGCAAACTATTACGATTTTTTTTAAATAGAAATTTTTGATTTTGTTGACTTGAACATGCTTAACTAAACGGCAGCGTTGCGTTTTTGTGCCGCCCTAAAAAGAATGTGCCGACGGATAGGGGAATTGTGGAGACGAGTTGTCTTATTTATGAGTGACTTTTTATCCGAAATATTACGCTTTTCATACCGTTAAAAAAGGGTTTCATCGAATAACAGGTACTATATATTGCAAAGTACCATTGAATGGACATATCTTTGCATCATATTTAACAGAAGAAAACAATTTCTATAAAAAAATCTAAAATTACGAATCATGAAAAGCGACGAATTGAACAACCCAATCATCATCATTCTCCAAATCGTAAAATACCTTTTCGGCGGTTAAATCGCCTCTTTTATCTGAAAAACAAGGCTGTCTATCACTTTAATGATGCTGTTCGTCCATGACGCATAGGGTTAAGTGTAACTCGTTTGTCTTTTCAGAGGTCAAAAATTTGACTTTATGCCATTATATTTTTAGTAAAATGCCATTACAATTTATTTGAATCACCCGATTGTTTGTTTTTTTTGTCATTCTGACGAAGTGAAAGAATCTGTAAAAAATAACATTTAGAATCTTTCACTTCATTGAGAATGACAAAAAAAAGCCATTGAAAAAACCTATTTCTTTATCAGACGGAAATGAATTTCCGTACTACAAACAACTTTTGTCATGAAAAAGCTATTTGCATCTATTTTTGCCCTCACTTTTGCCACTTTAAATTTTGCACAAACAGGAAAAATCAATGGTCGCATCGTTGCTGCCAACGGTAAAGCAATGGAATTCGTTACCGTCACTTTACATCAAGCCAAAGACTCTGCGCTCGTCAAAGGCGAAATCACCGATGAAGCAGGTAAGTACGAATTTGATTTATTGAAAAACGGTCAATACCTCGTCGTTGCACAACAAGTTGGCTTGAAAAAAACAACAAGTACCCCCCTCAGTATTTCGGGCAATTCCTTGACTGTCAGTGATTTAAAACTCATCGAAGAAACAAAAAACCTAAATGCTGTAATCATTACGGCTCAAAAACCTTTTATCGAGCATCAAATTGATAAGACTGTCGTGAATGTCGAAAACAGTAGTATTGCTGCTGGTTCGACGGCTATGGAAGTTTTGGAAAAAGCCCCTGGCGTTATCGTTGACAACGACGGAAAAATCACTTTGCGTGGCAAAGACAACGTGCGGGTGATGATTGACGGCAAACCTTCGCAGTTGTCGCAAGACCAATTGGCGAATTTGTTGAAAAATCAAAATGCCAATTTGATTCAAAAAATTGAAATCATCACCAATCCATCTGCCAAATACGATGCGGCGGGCAACGCAGGCATCATCAATATTGTGATGAAAAAGAACCAATTATATGGTTTAAACGGTCAAATTACGTCAACTTATGGTCAAGGCATTTACTATAAATTGTCAAACAGCCTTAATTTGAATTATCGTTATGGCAAATGGAATCTGTTTGGTTCACATACTTATAATGACCGCATTAATATCAATGAGGTCAATATCACCCGTTTGTTTCATGCTGATAATGGAAAAGGCGTTTTGACCGATTCGTTCGTAGCAAAATCACATCGTTTCAACCCCTATATTTCTAATTCATGGCGCGCAGGTGTTGACTACAATGTGTCTAAAAATACGACGATTGGCATATTGGCAAACGGCAGTTTTGGGCATCGCAATACAAGCGTCCCGAATCGTGGCGAAGAAAATCTAACAAAGATTTTTGCACCCGACGGAACACTCCGTTCAGAAGCCTTGACCTCGACACAACCGATGGAAAATTGGGAAGAACTTGCAACCAATTTTAATGTTAAACACACTTTTGACTCGTTAGGGAAGGAAATTACCGTTGATGCAGACTATTATTCATACAAAAATGGTCAAGACCAAAACATGATGATTACGAGCCTTGGTGAATCAAACCTGTTTCAAGAGAACATCTCACGTGGCAATTTTGATATAAAAAGCCTAAAATTTGACTATACGAACCCCCTCAGTAAAACAGCTAAATTTGAGTTTGGCGCAAAGACAAGTTTCGTCAAAAGCGACAATGATATTCATTTTTATAATACTATTGATGGCAAACGAACATTGGATTTGAACATCACAAATGACTTTATTTACCATGAAAACATCAACGCCGCTTATGGCAATTTGTCGCAAGAATTGAAGCATGGCTTGAGTTATCAAATCGGTTTGAGAGCCGAAAACACCAATATCAAAGGTCAACAAGTGACTACCGATACCAGTTTTACACGCAACTATACGAATATATTTCCAACCGCTTTTGTGATGAAAAAATGGGGTAAGAAGGACAAACACGCTGTTCGCGTATCGTATAGCCGCCGCATTGACCGCCCGAACTATCAAGACTTAAATCCATTTCGTTTCTTTTGGGACAAATATACATTCCAACAAGGCAATCCAAATTTAACCCCTCAGTATTCCAACAATTTTGATCTTAATTATACATTTATGGGGTCTATATCATTGGGTGCAAATTATAGTAAAACAAATGATGCCATTACATTTGTTTTAAAACAAGACGATGCAAAAAAACAATCTTTTGTAACGAATGAAAATTTAGCAACAAAAACGAATTACGGTCTGTCATTAAATGTACCTATTCCTGTTACTAAAAAATGGATGATTTCAACCAATGTTAATTACTTTGTTAATCGTTATGAAGGCAAATATTTAGGTGATGATTTGGATTTAAAAATCCCTGTTTTGAACCTTAATATTCAAAACCGTATCACCTTACCAAAGGATTGGTCGGCAGAAGTGAGTGGTTTTTATGTCTCAAGAGCGACACAAGGATTGTTTGTTGGCAATGCACTTTGGGCTATGAATTTGGGCGTTTCCAAGCAATTAATGAACAAAAGACTCTCTTTACGCCTCAATGCGCAAGATATTTTCTGGACACAACGGTTTTCAGGTCAGTTGAATTTCCAAAATGTGGATGTTCGTGTCAATGGTTTTGGCGACAGCCGTCAAGTCCGTTTCACAGCAAGTTATCGTTTTGGCAATCAAAAAGTACAACAGGCTCGTCGCCGCAGTGGTGGTGCAGAAGATGAGCAAAATAGGATTCAGAAGAATGGTTAATGATACCAACCCTGTCCATTGTTAATCGTTTATCTCCGAAATCAACAGGATACTCTAAGATGGAATTTTCCTCATAAGCACATGTATAACCAAAAGAAAATTTCAAGGAATCAAACTTAGTTGAGGGCGTTGTTTTAAAATAATAAGTAAGCGTTGCATTGTGCGCCTCTTTTTTACAGGAGTTTATAAGGATAAAGAGACTTAGGACAGTCATTACTTTAATAAAAAGCATTGAGTTTTTCATGTTGAGAGAATTTAGTTGGTTATTGAAAATTTGATTTTGTAAAATAATATCTTACCTTATTTTGTAACCATCGGACGGTCATTGCGCGACCACTCGCTCCACGAACCAACATACAATTTAGGGATTTCCATGCCCGCATAAGCCATTGCCAAAAGGGTATGACACGCCGTTACGCCTGAGCCGCAATGCACGATGACTTGTTCGGGTTTTCTATCGTTCAAAGCCTTTTCATACTTTTCACGCAGTTCAGAAGGTGGTAAAAAGAACCCCTCAGTATCTAAGTTGCTGCTAAACGGTATGTTGACCGCATTGGGAATATGCCCCGCAATCAAGTCAATCGGTTCAAATTCACCATTATACCGCCCTGTTTCTCTAACATCAATGATAAGACATTGTGCATCGTTTGTCGCTTCATCCACTTCGTTTATGTCTGATATTGGCAGCTGCCAAATGTGTCCTTGCTCCTTGCCAATTGCCTCTTGCCCTTTGCCTTTTGC
>JAYTMI010000246.1:0-1517 GCA_043728625.1 Saprospiraceae bacterium
GAAAACTGAAAAGTAGCCATTGGCAACTGCAAAAAACGGCTTTCAAAGGTCATACAAACGATGCACACAATACCATCAGCATCATGGTTGATGGCGATGGTTTTTTGCATTTAGCGTTTGACCATCACAACAATCCTTTGCGTTATTGCCGCAGCAAAAAACCGCTTTCGCTGGATATGACGGACAAAATGTCGATGACAGGGCTATCAGAACAAAGCGTTTCTTACCCTGAATTCCATCGTTTGCCTAACGGTAATTTATTGTTTTTTTATAGAAATGGCGCATCGGGCAAAGGGAATTTGGTCATCAATTATTATGATTTAAAAACGCAAAAATGGACGCAACGGCACAGCAATTTGATTGATGGCGAAGGCAAACGCAGCGCATATTGGCAAGCGTGCATAGATACACATGGAACGATTCATATTTCATGGGTTTGGCGTGAAAGCCCTGATGTGGCAAGCAATCACGATATATGCTATGCCCGTTCAAAAGACGATGGATTGACTTGGACACAATCAACTGGCGCACCATACGCCTTACCCATAACGGCTCAAAATGCCGAATATACTTGTAAAATTGAACAAAAAAGCGAATTAATCAACCAAACTTCGATGTTTGCAGATGCTGAAGGCAATCCTTATATCGCTACTTATTGGCGTGAAAAAGAAAATACCCCCCCTCAGTATCACCTCGTTTTTTTGAATAAAAATGGTTGGCAAATACAGAATTTAGGTTTTAGAAAAACACCTTTTAGCCTGAGCGGTATGGGTACAAAACGGATTCCGATTTCAAGACCGCAAATAGTCGTTCAGCAAAAAGGTAATGAAACGGCTGCTTTTATATTGTTTCGAGATGCAGAACGAGGCGACAAGGTTTCCATCGCTTTTTGCAAAAATATCTTAAAACCAGATTGGCAAATTGAAGATTTAACACCAGAATCTGTCGGCTCATGGGAACCGACTTATGATACGGAATTGTGGAAAAGCAAAGGCAAACTGCATGTTTTCATTCAAAAAGTAGAGCAAATTGATGGAGAAGGGCAGGGTAGAGTGCCGCCGCAGATGGTTAGGGTGTTGGAGATTGGTATTAAAGGAAATTAGAAGAAATCAATACTAAATGAAAATGGATTTTATAGCTTTTCGTGCTATAAAATCCATTAGTTACATTGCCATAAGTTTCATTTGCTGTCGAGCTATCGAAAGGTCATATCCAGATTGGACTCGCATCCAATAATCAGCACTGATACCTAAAAACATTTCAAGTTTAATGGCTAAAATAGCACTGACGTGTCTTTTCTGCTTCAATAAATCGCTTAAATGACTTGGGTGTACCCCTAATTGAGTGGCTGCAAAGTTTTTTTTAATACCCCGAGCCTCCAATTCCATTTCTAAAATATCGCCGGGGTGCAAAACTTCATCTGTTGTAATTTCTTGATTGTCTGACGATAGAACTTTATAATTTTCCATTTTAATGAAACTTTAGTGCAAAGATAATGGCAATTATTTTTAGTATTT
>JAYTMI010000247.1:0-3486 GCA_043728625.1 Saprospiraceae bacterium
GTTTATTCATGTTTTTCATTTATTTATTGATACAAAATAAGTCATCGTAAGTAAACTAAATGTGAAGTGAAAATGAAGTTAAGGTTAAGTGTTTTTAGAAATTTTATTTCAATTGTTCTAATAGCCAATCTCTTTCCGTCAATTCCAAAGTGCCGTCAATTTCAAGTTTCAATTGTGCTTTCAAACCTTCATTTTTTAAGTCAATTTGAAGCAATTTTTTGACAAATTTTATCAAATTTTGATAGCTGTTTTTATGATAACCTAAATCTTTTTGGCGATGAATAAAGACCGTAAAACTCTCCAAAAGCGAATCCAACGCTGCATATGTATATGGCATTGACTGCAAGAGCAGCGGATTTTGCAGTGAAGGCTTTAAAGAAATGGGATATTGGGTAATTGAGTATTAGAATAGGGAAAACTGAGGGGTCAATTCTAATAGCAACCTATAAAGAAAAGTCTCGTTTTGTACTGTCAAAAAAACGCATAATTCCTATCTTAAAATTTGACAATCTCTTAAAACATACTTATTTTTGTCAAATACCCAATAAATCAGTTACTATGGACAATGAAAGACGTATAGGCAGATATCTAAACGACACTTTTACACCATTACAAGGAAAAAAACATTTCTTCGGCATTGGTATCAATGATTATGCCTATTGGCGGTCACTTAATAATGCGGTAAAAGACCTTGATGATATTGTGACACTCTTGATTGACAAATACGATTTTGACCAAAATACCATTGTTTTATTGAAAAACAGCCAAGCTACCCGTAAAAATATTGTCAATACTTTGCATCGCTACACAACCGACCCTTCAGTAGTGAAGGAAGAAGATAGCCTATTGATTTACTTTTCAGGACACGGCATACTCGACAGTAATAATGACGGCTATTGGGTGCCTTATGAATCGGCTGAAAATGATATTGATTCCTTCATTCCCAACGATACGATTCATCGCCAAATTAAACATCTGAAATGCCGCCATGTTCTGTTAATTTCAGATTCATGTTTTTCAGGTTCTTTAATTAATGACGGACGGGACATTCAGACGGACATGCTGACCGCAATCGACTTGGAGCAACGCAAATCAAGATGGATAATGACTTCGGGTGGACGTGACCAAGCCGTATCAGATGGCTCGGGTAATAATAGTCCTTTTGCAGAAGCTATCTTATCGGAATTAAGACATAATTCAAAACCTAAACTCATAGTCGATGAATTAGCTTTGCGTGTCCGAAGTATTACGCGGGGCAATGCCAAGCAAATGCCGCAAGTGGAACGCATTTTTGGGGCAGGTGATTTGGGGGGGCGTTTTATTTTTAACTTAAGACAACTCCCTGTTCAGGAAATCCTTAAACCCATTGAAGCCCCTGCCCATGCAACAACACGAACAGCCGAAGCCAAAACACCGAAGCCCGAACAACAAGAAATCCTCATAAAAGTGACCGCTTTTCAATTGATTTCTACCTTCATGGATATTTTAAAGAACCATAGTTATGAAGCAGCAGCCCTTAATACAATACCTTTAATACACCGCAGTTTGCTATCGGGAGGGCAATTGAAAGCAGATTTTAAGGCGAATAGCTTGAAAACCGCATACGACAAAGCCCATTTGTATCAATCCCCTGTGGTAATTCAAATGGGCAAACCGACAGGACGTTTGTCTATCGGCATTTTAACGGATAAAGAAGAAGGTGTTGAATGGCTATTTTCTATCGCAAAAATTGAAGAAAAAGGGGGTTTGCCGGCTTATATCCGCGTTTTTTTTCCTAAAAATGATCAATCCCCTACTTTAACGGGGGTCAGTTTATAAATGCTCCAACATTATTTTTCACTTTAAAATCAAACACCATGTTCTGTACACATTGTGGCGCACAAAACGCCGATAATTCAAAATTCTGCACCAGTTGTGGTCAAAGTATCGCAAGCACCCAACCGCCTCCTCTTCCTGAACAACAAGCACCGAACCCGCCCCAACAACAACAGTCGTATCAGCCTCAACAACAATATCGCACTCCTTTGCCTGCCAATCAGGAAAAAATGGAAGTTTGGTTGTGGATTGTCTGTATTCTGTTCCCAATTGTCGCGCTTATTTTGTTTTTGGTGTGGATGAATCCTAAACCACAAAAAGGAAAAGATGCTTTAATGGCAGGTGGTATTGGTTTTCTATTATCTCTGATGATGTTGGGAGCATGTTGAGACATGGGCTTGCTGAGACTTCTATACCTCCTATTAATCATTTGAAACCTTATCCTTATGCCTGTTAGACTCACAAACCTGCATCCCGGTGAATATCGACATCCTTTTGACGCTAAAGCTATTGAAGCCTTACAAAATACAAAAAGTGTTTCGATAATTATCAAAAAACTTTACGAATGGGGCTTGGAAAAATATTTGCGCCAACAATTTTTGGGGCAAAGCCTACGGATGTCACCGACCAATTTTCCAACTGTGTATGAGGTTTTTGAAGCCGCGTGCGACATTTTAAACCACAAAGGACGCCCTCAACTCTATGTGATGCGCGAACAAGGTTTTAATTGCACCACATTGGGCGTTACCAATACGATTATTATCATCGGTACGTCTTGTATTGACCAACTGAAAGAAGAAGAATTATTATTTCTATTAGGGCGTCAGATAGGGCATATCCAAAATCAGCATGTTCAATATTTTGAAGTCAGTGAAGTTTTACCCCTTATTTCTGAGGCATTATCAGATGTCACGCTGGGTTTAGGAGGTATGATTGCATCAGGTATTCAACTTGCGATGGTCGAATGGCGGCAAACTGCCCATTATACCGCCGACCGCGCAGGTTTGTTAGCCTGTCAGAATATTGAGGCAGCAATGCGGGTATTGGTTCAAGAAGCGGGTTTGCCTGCGGGGTATGACCCGTCTATTGTTTTAGATGATTTTAAAACGCAAGCCATTGAGTTTGAACAAATCAATAAAGGGATTTGGATGAAGTTTAGCAAATATCTGACCCAATCAGTCTCTTGGGAAGTTGCTCGCGCCCAACAACTTTTTCAATGGACAGATTCGGGTATCTATCAACAAGTTCTGGATAGAAAAACACAATTAGCGGAAGCTGTTGGCTTGCGGTTTTGCCCTACTTGTGGGACAAAACAAATAACGCTTAGGGCTTTCTGTGCCAATTGTGGAGGGAAATTGCCTTTGCCTGCTTAGTTCCCTGTTGTTGATTGGAAAGTTCGGAATGTTGATGAAAATCGCGTCGCCAAGCCACTACCTTCGGCTCAATGCTCTCGTCGAGCTTATCCATTTAGTTTTTTAAAGCAACGTTCTTATCCAATTGAGCGAATAAAGGCATTGCTAACATGAAATCGATAAGGGCAGTTGCCCCCTCAGTATAAAAGCCGATTTCGAACTTTTAGACATCACTGGAAAGGTTTTAAGAAAAGAGAAATTTGAAGGCACTGCGTTTGAATTTCATAGAAATGGCTTGGCGGCGGGTATTTATCTTTTC
>JAYTMI010000248.1:0-2119 GCA_043728625.1 Saprospiraceae bacterium
ATAGCCACTCATTGGAATTGCGCCAATGCCACGCCACTCACGGTCTGTTATATCAAACACCTCTTCTATGACATCAATTGCGCCTTTATTACCTTTTTCCCGCACCATACGGGCATACTGATTTTCTACTTTATGTTCTCCTTTTTCCAATTGGCGTACCACCATCAATATGCCTTGCATCAAATCCACTGGCTCAAAACCTGTTGCCACAATCGGTATTTTAAAAGTCTCGGCAATGGGGTAGTATTCGTCCAAGCCCATGATGGTACACACATGACCTGCGGCTAAAAAAGCGTGAACTTGATTGTCGGGGTCATCTAAAACGGCTTCCATCGCAGGTGGGACGATAACGTGAGAGGTCAAAATAGAATAGTTTTTCAAGCCCAACTGCTGCGCTTGAACGACTGACAAAGCATTGGCAGGAGCGGTTGTTTCAAAACCAACGGCAAAAAAAACAAACTCTTTATCAGGATTTTTCTGCGCCAACTGCACCGCTTCCAAAGGGGAATATAGAATGCGGACATCAGCACCCATTGCCTTTGCATCTAAAAGGCTTTTTTTAGACCCTGGTACACGCAACATATCGCCAAAAGAGCATAAAACAACCCCTTTTTCTTCTGCCAAATAAATGGCTTTATCAATCAACGTCAAAGGCGTGACACAGACAGGGCAACCCGGTCCGTGAATCATGGTGATTTTAGAGGGCAATAAAGTGAGTATGCCGTTTTTCACCAAGCTATGGGTTTGTCCGCCACAAACTTCCATGATATTCCATGGACGGGTGACGATGCGGTTCAGTTCATCTATATAGGAATGAACCAATTCTGGGTCTCTAAATTCTGTTACATATTTCATTTTATTAATGATTAATGCTGAATGATGAGTGTTGAATATGGTAATGCGCTAATTGCCCAAACGCAATATTTTCATCATTTGGCGATAATTCTTTATGAAAATAAAGATCATAATCTTTTAAATCACGCGCTATCAATTGCACCAGCAAGCTATTTTGAAAGACCCCGCCTGAAAAAGCAATCTTTTGGCAGTTGGATTTTTCTGCAACAAATCTAATCATTTGGACTAAAGTTAAGTGAAATTTCAAGGCAATTTCCGCCCGTTCTATGCCTTGTTTTAGGTCGTTTAAAATGTTTTTAATAACGGCATCCGTATCAATTGTATTTTCATTAAAAACAACAGTGTAAGGTGTCGCATTGCGCCTTCCGGTAGTATTTTCAGCCAAATGTTGCAAATACAAAGCGGCTTCGCCCTCATAAGAAGCCTTATCAATCAACCCTAACAAACAGGCAACCGCATCAAATAACCGACCCATACTGCTTGTAAATAAATTAGGCTGCGCCAACATTTTAGTATAAACAGCATACTCATTTTTAGAGAATTTTTCACTTAGAAATGGTGCCTCCCGAAATAATCGGGACGGAGCAACAACACCCAATTGCTTATGACAAAATGCCATTGCTGAAATACGGGGTTCTCTTGCCATTTTATCACCTACGATTAAAGGTACATAATTAAGGTGAAAAATCCGTTGAAACGCATGATTTTGATAGGTGAAAAACTCGCCACCCCAACTATTTCCATCACTGCCATATCCTGTACCATCCCAAATCACGCCCAGAACGGGTGTATCCGTTTTAATCAAATCATTTTCCTGTAAAACAGCTGCAAAATGGGCTTCGTGATGCTGCACAAATGCCACTTCCAAATTATCCCGTTTTGCCCAACCAAGCCCGTTTTGGCTTGTATGATAAAGGGGATGTTTATCCACTAAAATTAAGCGAGGTTTTACACCCGTCAACTGTATTAAATGTTGGGCTACGGTATCATAGCTTTGTTGGGCTTCATAACTTTCTTGATTGCCCAGATATTGGCTTATTGTCCATTCCTGTTGATGACTTATACCAATTGTTGCTTTCAAATCTGCGCCCATAGCAATAATGCCGTCCATTGTATTTTTAGGCAAAGCACCGAAATAAGCAGGCGCATAGCCTCTTGCCCGTCTCAACAATATCGGTTTTTCACCTGCCAACTGAACCACAGAATCATCTTGTGGGGCGACAATTTGCCTATTGTGCGTCACAATCAAATCGGCAAAATGCGA
>JAYTMI010000249.1:0-1741 GCA_043728625.1 Saprospiraceae bacterium
TTTTCGATATTTATAAGTAGTTCTAAAAAACACCCGAAAGCGCAGCATGTTATTCAAATAACGTACAATTTTCAATCAAAGAACGAGGCTGCTCGTAAAAGGATATCTGATCTTTTATGTAGTATCCTGCAAGTCTTCGACTTCAATCAGGTTAAACGCATCAAAAAAGACACATTGATGACAAAAGTATGAATTTGGTATAAAAGCATAGCTTTGTGGATGAAAATACCGGAATTATTTAGCAAAATACCAGAATATCGTCAGCGTGGGATGTGTGAATATTCACTAACTGAAGTTCTAACGATATCGTTATTTGCGGTTTTATCAGATGCCAACGATGCAGTAGAAATAGAAGCATATGGCAAAAAGAAATTAGATTTTTTAAAAACGCTCTTACCTTCGTTAAAAAGGATACCATCACATGACACGATAGAGCGTACATTCCAAAACATAGACACAACCTCATTTAAATCGGTATTATTGGAGTGTAGCAAACTTTTATTTTTCTATGAAGGCGATTATCTGTTAAATATAGATGGGAAGGTCTTACGGGGGACATCACGCAAGCGGTCAAAAGATGGGAAAAAAGCGCGAAAGAACGATGGTATATGTATCCTTACCGCATGGGCGAGTAACCAACGGGTTGTTTTAGGGCAGCAAAAAATAGCGGCAAAAACAAATGAAAAAACGGCTATACCAGAATTAATAAAGAATATGGATATTCAAAATGCCATCGTGACGATAGATGCCGTTTTATGCACGCCCGCCTTGTCTGAATTGATAGTCTCGAAAGGTGGGCATTATATTTTAGCGGTAAAAGGCGGTAATAAACATCTTTTAGAACAACTGACGGATTGGCTCGCACGACCCAATATGCCTTCATTTGAAGTGAATCATCAGACGGATTATGTAGGCGGACGTATTGAGCAACGGCATTGTGTTTTGACACATAAATTAGAATTGTTAGACGAAACACACCCTTATAAAAATTGTCAAACCGTGTTGAAAATAGAAAGTACACGGGAATATAACAAAGGCACAGAGTTGCATAAAGAGACGGAAACACGTTATTATATTAGTGATTTAGATAAAAATGCCCAAGAATTTAATGTTTTGGTACGAGGACATTGGGGTATAGAAAATAATTTGCATTGGGCTTTGGATGTGGTTTTTCGGGAAGATGATTGCCGTGTTCTTAAAGGCAATGCACCCGAAAATCTCAATACTTTACGCAAAATAGCATTGGAAATATTGACAAACTCTCCAGACAAAAATAGCTTGAAAGTCAAACGAAAAAACGCTGGGTGGGATAATCAATATGCTTTTGATGTCATTCATAATTTTATCAATAAAGACAACGCTAATATTGTCATAGAAATGTCTTAATTGATGCGTTTAACCTGACAATTAACTGATAAATCAATAACAATAGAATAATATTATGATACCCTTAACGCTCAAAATACAAGGCATTTTCTCCTATCAAGAAGAAGCCGTTATTGATTTCAGCAAGCTTGCGCAGGCTAATATATTTGGCATATTTGGAAAAGTTGGCAGTGGTAAATCCACGATTTTGGAAGCGATTATGTTTGCTTTGTATGGCGAAGTGGCGCGTATGGGTAGCTCAGGGCGGAGTTACAACATGATGAATTTGCGCTCTGACAGAATGACCATTGATTTTACTTTTGATGTCGGCGGCGTTGTTTATCGGGCTTTGGTGGAGACAAATCGGCGGAAAAAG
>JAYTMI010000250.1:0-10805 GCA_043728625.1 Saprospiraceae bacterium
TGCTTATAATGGGATAGTTTTTTTCAATAAAAGGCATTAAATCGCTCAATAAATCTTTCTCAAAAGTGGCAAAGGCTTGCACTTTTAAGCTGTCAAACATATTCCCAACAGCACGGTCGTCTTTCATCGCTCTACCATTTGGCATGACGACAATCATAGGCTCAATTTTATTTTCGGCATATAGATTATCTAAAACGACTTGCGGTTTGCCGCCATTGAACCATTCTTTTTCATCACCGCCGATGCCATGTAAAAGATATAAAACAGGGTATTTTTTGGATTTTGAAAAATTGGGCGGTGTATAAATTAACGTTTTTCGTTTTGTTCCGACTGTTTTTGAATCATATGTAACGGTATCAATTTTACCATGCGGAATATTGGCGCGCAAAGAGTCAAATCCTTGTGGTGCTTGCTTGAGAATATTTTGAGCCTTGATGCAAAAATTTGACAACATAATAAGTAAAATGCTTGAAAAAATCTTTTTCATGACTATCGTTTTTTTTAATTAAAAATCAATTTAGATGTGTAAAATTTTCAAAATACTGAGGGGGTATCAAAATCAATTATTAATCACTAAGGTAATAACACTACTCGGTACCATGTCCAATTCAATAACATTATCTGTTGCCGCAACTGTTTTTTTCGTCAAAGTAGCTGTTTCGGTGGAGGTATATGATGTAACAGATTTTGGGGTTAATCCGTTAAGCTGAACACTTTTTACTGGAAATGTTTCAGGATTGATGATAACCACAATGGTCTGAGCATCTTTTTTATATGCTGTAATTTTTAGAGGACTACTGGTTGGCACATCTACGCCAATTCTCACAAAACCAGGTCTGACGTATTTCGAAAAATGAGAAAACGCATAGCCACGTTTGAGAACTGAACCGTTGGTTGTATTTTGCTCGCCATCGCCGATAAAAGAGTAAAAGCGTTGTAGATACCACCAAATATAGGCATTCCAGTTGTTGGACATGGCATCATGTATTGTACCGAGCATTTTTATGGATTCACCCCAAATAGCGGATTCAGAATAGGTTTTCCATTCGGCTGCGCCTGTGTTACCACTATTCAAGTTTAAGAGATATTCTGTCATCCAAACTTCTTTCTTTTTTTGTTCAGCCAAAGGAAATTTTGCTAAACCTCCACCATAAATATGCCCAGCTACGATGTCAATTTTTGTAGAAGCCGAATCATTAGACAATATGGCATTGGTCATAGTTTGACTGAAATTTAAGGACTCGGGTGCAGCCAATTTAGCACCCACTATCTGTCCATGGGCTTTTAGGAAGTTTATCATATCGTCAGCAGTCCAGTCGCAAGATTCATAAGTTGCTTTCCAATCGGGTTCATTTTGAATGGAAACGACATCAATTTTTGCCCCATTTTGCGCTTGATAGGCTATAAATTCATTGATATAATCTTTAAAAGCCTTATAGTTTTGAGGCAGTAGGACACCTCTAATATCGCTATTGTTGTCTTTAAGTGCAGCAGGTGGCGACCATGGACTCGCTAAGACTTTTACGCCATTTTTATTAGCCTCTTTGACGGCTTCGGTGATGATAGACCATTCCGTTTTGTTGGAGGACAATCGGACTCTGAAAATACTTAAACCCAATTCACCATCACCTAAACCAAATGCTTTTGTGGCTTCGGCTGGTTTTAAAGATTGAGTTCCCCACATTCTGTTTGCACCGCCAAAACCTGAAATGGTTTGGTAAGTGGTTAGTGGATTAATAGCGACTTTTGTTGGAATGACAATAGGGGTGACTGTACCACCCGTGGTGTCTTTTTTGCATCCTAAAAAAGGTAAGATGCCTAACAGTAAGTATAGGACGGATTTGGCTATCTTTTTCATTTTATTTTTTCGAATTTTGAATAAAGTGTTTTACATACTGAGGGGGGTATTTTGCGACAGGCGTTGCCCATCACTACCCATGTTTTGTTGATAAGATGAAAAGGAGAATCATCAGAAATGAATAAAAATAACATGGATTTTTGTTTTAAACACATAGTCACATAGGATACATAGAATTATGTACAATTAATTGATTATCAATTTTTTATAAAAACCTATGTAGTTGAGTTGAAATAATCGGGAAAACGTTGCGAAGGTTCGAACCTTCGCAACGTTGCTATTTGTTGAAAATCAATCATTTACCCCCCTCAGTATTTTCCTGTTTATTTAAGTTGAGCTACTTATTTCACCAAATTAGCTTTAAAATAAATAATAAAACGAATCATTTAGCTAAAATGGATTGATTTTGCATATTATTTGCACCATTATGAATATTGGTATCCCCTTATTATTCTCACCTTTGTCTAAGATTTAAAATATTATTCTAATAAAAAGTATTTAAGCAAAAAATAAAATGGCACGTAATCCGCATTATCTTTCACAATTAGCCCATATTGAGATATACACCACTGATTTGGAGGCGTCTGTCCAATTCTTCACCGATATTATCGGTTTAGATGTCACAGGCAGAGAAGGCAACTCTGCCTATCTGCGTGCTTGGGGAGATTATTTTCACCACACTTTAAAATTGACTCAAAGCGAAAAAGTGGGCATGGGTCATTTGGCTTGGCGTGCCGACAGTCCCGAAGCTTTGGAAGACTGTGTAGCATATTTAGAAAAAATAGGCGCGGGTATCGGTTGGAACGATGGCGATTTGGGTCATGGCAAAGCCTACCGGTTCAAATCACCAGATGGACATATCCACGAGGTGTTTTGGGATGTCGTTTGGTTGAAAGAAAAAGGCACATCTGAAGCCAGTATTTACGCCGACCGTTACGCGAGCAACCGTCGAATAGGTGTCAATGTGCGTCGTTTTGACCATGTGACATACATGAACGCAAAGTTCAAATATGCCGAAGAAAAGGCATTTTGGCAAGGCATGGGCTTGAAAAATCCTGATGAAGTCCGTATTTCTGATGAAATTCCGCCCGTCGGTGGTTTGTGGACAATTGGTAATTTGTCGCATGATATTGCCGTCTTTACTGACCCTAATTTAGAAGCGAATGAAGGTATTTTGAATCATATCGCATACAATCTGGATAGTAGAGAGGAGGTATTATTAGGTCTTGATTATATTATTGAAAAAGGGCATAAAAGTGTCATGGGTGCGCCCACTCGTCACAAAGCGGATGAAGGCTTTTTTGTTTATGTGAAGATACCCGGAACGCCTGTCCTTTTTGAGTTTTACGCTTGTGCAAGGCTGATATTCGCGCCTGATCATGGTCCCGATGTGCATTATTTGAAAGACAATCCAAACGATGCTTGGGGTTCGGTCAATCCATTTGCAGAAATGGCTAAAGGTAAAAAACTGGGTTTATCGGAAGATGGCACTGTGAAACCTATGGATATTTAAAATAATGATGATTTATGAATGATAAATGATGAATTTTTACCCCCCTCAGTATTCATCATTTATCGTTCAATATTTATCATTTATCATTCATCATTTATCATTCATCATTTATCATTAAAAAAATATGTGGCATTATTTCCCAGGGCAGTATATGCCTTCATATCAAGTCAATAGAGCATTAACTCAAGCGCACTACGGCGGCGGCGAATTTGCAGAAATTCTTGAAGTAGCAAGTCAGATAGACCCCGCCAACCGCGAAAGCTTTAATAAAGCATGGGTCAAAATGGGCGATAAAGTCTATGATTTAGCAGAAAAATATGCTAAAAATGGACAAAACGTTTCTGCCCGTAGAACTTATCTTAGGGCTTTTAACTACCTACGAACCAGTGAGTTTTTCATGAATTTGCATGATGAACGTAAAATTCCATACTATCTGAAATGCCGTGAGGCGTTCATAAAAGCGATTAATCTGTTTGATGAAAAACCGTTGCAAGTGGAAGTACCTTTTGAAGGCTCGTTTCTACCCGGTTATTTATTCAAGCCAACTGGTGTCAAAAATCCGCCATTAATGATATTGTTTGGCGGTTTGGATAGCTTAGCGGAGGAGTTGTATTTTGGTATTGCGCAACACCTCAATGAGCGTGGCATTGCCATGTTGACCATGGACGGACCTGGGCAAGGGGCATCTTTGAGGCTCAATCATATTCATACACGCTATGATTTTAATGTAGCAGGTACAGTTGTTTTAGATTGGGTAATTGAAAATTTGAAAGACGATGTTGACACTTCAAGAGTCGGCATTGGGGCAGTGTCAATGGGGGGCTATATGGCAGCACGTTGTGCCGCGTTTGAACCCCGTTTTAAGGTGTGTATGATACTCGGTGCAGTGTGGTCATATTATGATATTTGGAAAAATCGTCCTGATAATCACCCACTAGCCGAAATTGTACAGCATATTGTCGGAGCGGATAACATGACTGAAGCACGTGGAAAATTGAAAAACTTTACATTGGAGGGTGTTGCCGATAAAATAAGTATGCCTACTTATATATTACATGGCGAAGATGACCGTCAGAATTTTGTAGAAAATGCCTATAAAGTAAACGAAGTCCTCACTTGCGAACACGTTATGGAGATTGTGCCAAAAGAAGAAAGTGGCTCGGCGCACTGCTCCGTAGATGAT
Organism: Saprospiraceae bacterium; assembly: GCA_043728625.1. Classification (GTDB taxonomy): domain Bacteria; phylum Bacteroidota; class Bacteroidia; order Chitinophagales; family Saprospiraceae; genus JAAFJT01. The sequence goes on from JAYTMI010000250.1 coordinate 4,555, forward strand.
TTCACGAAGACATTTAATATGTACGATTGGATAGCTGAAAAAATTAAAGCGTAACCAATGATAAATGATGAACGATGAATGATAAATACCCCCTCAGTATTTTCCCATTCATCGTTCATCATTTATCATTCATCATTAAATAGAATGATAAAATATATCAAAACAGGCAAACCTGCCGAAGAAAAACGCGATATAGACCAACAAGTTGCTAAAACAGTAGAAACGATTTTAGCAGATATTGAAACCCGTGGTTGGGCAGCTATTCGTGAATACAGCGAAAAATTTGATAAATGGAATCCAAAATCCTTCAAATTAACAGCCACCGAAATCCAAGCCTGTATTGACAGCCTAACGGCTCAAGATATTGAAGACATCAAATTCGCCCAAACGCAAATCAAACGTTTTGCACAAGTGCAAATGTTGGGCTTACGAGATGTAGAGGTGGAAACGCTGCCAGGCGTGATTTTAGGACATAAAAACATACCCATCAATAGGGTAGGAGCGTATGTGCCAGGCGGAAAATACCCGCTTTTGGCATCGGCACACATGGGCATTTTGACGGCAAAAGTAGCGGGTGTCAAGCATGTTATCGCTTGTGCGCCACCCTATGAAGGCAAACCCGCCGCTGCAATCGTTGCCGCACAAGCTATGGCTGGTGCAGATGAGATTTATGTGTTAGGTGGCATTCAAGCTATTGCATTGATGTCATTAGGTGCTGCCGCTGATGCTGATAATGATGCTGTTACGGCAGTTGATATGCTCGTTGGACCAGGCAATGCTTATGTGGCAGAAGCCAAACGTCAGTTATTTGGGCGTGTCGGCATTGACCTTTTGGCAGGACCGACTGAAACAATGGTGATTTGCGATGATACCGTTGATGCAGAATTGGTCGCCGTTGATTTATTAGGTCAAGCGGAACATGGCTACAATTCCCCTGCGGTATGTATCACAAACAGTAAAAAAATAGCAGCAGAACTGCCCGAACAAATAAACAATGTTTTGAAACGCTTGCCTACTCGTGACATTGCCAGCATTTCGTGGCGTGATTACGGTGAAATCATCTTGTGCGATACCAAAGAAGAAATGTTGCAAGAATCAGAGCGTATTTGCAGCGAACACGTCCAAGTGATGACCGATGCCGACGATTATTTCTTTAAAAATATGACCAATTACGGGGCATTGTTTCTTGGTGCAAGGACAAATGTGAGTTATGGTGATAAAGTGATTGGCACAAATCATACATTGCCAACGAAACGGGCAGGACGTTATACAGGCGGTTTGTGGGTCGGAAAATTCATTAAAACACACTCGTATCAGCGCATTTTGACCGATGAAGCCAGTGTTTTAATAGGAGAATATTGTTCGAGATTATGTCATTTAGAGCATTTTGCAGGACATCAAGAACAAGCGGATATAAGGGTTAGACGCTTGAAGAAATAAGAGAAAATATAAAAAATGAATAAAGCATTAAAAGGTAAAATAGCATTAGTTACAGGTGGCGCAGGCGGCATCGGTTCAGCGATTTGTCAGAAATTGGCAGAGGAGGGTGCGAGTGTTGTTATCACCTATAATTCTAATGCTGAAAAGGCAGAAAAACTGCTTTCTATACTGAGGGGGGAAAATCACAGCATTTTTCATGCACCAACTACAGATGTAGAAAAACTAAAATCCTTAGCCGATTTCATTAAAGCTCAATACGGCAAACTCGATATTTTAGTGAACAATGCAGGTATTACAACCCCCGTTGCTCATGCCGATTTAGATGGTTTGACAGACGAATGGATTGATAAAATCATGCAAACCAATGTCAGAGGCACATTTGCTATGATTCGCGCTTGCAAAGATTTACTTGAAAATGCTGCCAAAACTCAAAACCCAAAACTCAAAACTCAAAATACTGAGGGGGGGCTTGTTGTGAATATTTCATCTGTTGCAGCGACAATAGGCATTGGCAGCAATGTGGCATATTGCGCTTCAAAAGCAGCTATTGACAGCATAACACGCTCATTAGGCAGGGCTTTAGCACCGACAATTCGAGTCGTCTCCGTTTCGCCTGGCTTCGTTGAAGGCGAATACACCAAGAATTTTGACCCCTCTTTTTTGAAAATGCAGATGGATTCAACACCGATGAATCGTTTTGCAACGCCAGAAGATGTAGCGAATACAGTTTTCGCATTAGCAGCATATTTGATGTTTACAACGGGTTCAATTATTCCTGTTGATGGTGGAAGAGCATTACTAAAATAAAACTAAACAACATAAAACAATGTCATCAATCAAAAAAGTCCTCATCGTTGGCGGTGGTATTGGCGGTTTGTCAATGGGTATCGCCTTGCGTCGTGCAGGTATAGACGCAGAAATAGTCGAATTACAAAAAGAATACAATGTTTATGGCGTGGGTATTATCCAGCAAGCCAATGCTTTGCGCGCTTTAGATGCTATTGGCATAGCCGGTGAAGCGATGCGCCTTGGCTCACCTTATGGTAAAGTCAAAATGTGCGCGCCTACGGGTTTTGCATTTGCTGAAATTGGGAATCCACCAATGGCACATTACCCTATTCACAATGGTATTTCAAGAAAACTGCTGCATGATATTCTTTATGAAGCGGCTATCAAAAATGGTCTGACTTTTCGCATGGGTTTGACGGTTTCAGAGATTGAAAACGAAGGCACGCAAGTTGGTGTAAAATTCACCGATGGTACTGAGGGGTCATATCAACTGATCGTTGGGGCAGATGGGGTTAATTCAAAAGTCCGTAGCCTTGTTTTTGGCGATTATCAACCACAATATATTGGCTCTTCGGTGTGGCGTTATCCTTTCAAAAGGCATAAAGATTTAGATACAGGCTATATGTTTTTTGGTAAAAAATCAAAATTGGGTTTAATTCCGATGACAGCCGACACGATGTATATGTTCGTCGTATCGGCAGAAGGAGATGATAATCCCATCATTCCACACGAAGAAATGGTGGCTCGTTTGAAAGCTTATGTCAGTGAATATCCTGCTCCAATGGTTCAAGATGTTTTAAATCAGATTGATGACAACGATAAAGTGAATTATCGTCCATTAGAAACCTTGATGATGACGGAACCTTGGTACAAAAATCGGGTCGTGATGATTGGTGACGCTGCTCATGCAACGATACCGCAATTGGGTTCAGGTGCTGCTTTAGCGATTGAAGACACGGTGGTTTTAGCTGAAGAATTGCAAAAAGACCAAAGCGTAGAGGAGGTTATGACAAATTATATGACTCGCCGCTACGAGCGTTGTAAAACAATTGTTGATGTATCAAACACCCTTGCAGAATGGGAACAGATGGAGTGGAAAGGTATTCCGTTGCCCGAAGGTGCCAATATAGGTGCATTGATGGGTAAGACCTTGATGGGTTTGACGGCACCGATATGATTTTTGTTTATTTATGAATCATTTTATTGCATAAAAGATTGATAATCAATAATTTATTTCAAAAAATCAATATCGCCCGTAATCAGAAAGTCAGCTTGTCCATCTAAGGAAAGAGAAAGCAGATAATCGTCTTTTGAGTCTCTTGAAAGAACAATTTTTGAAGACACGTTGATAAAGGTTGAACGCTGACGAATCAACGCATTCAGCATTTCAATTTGTTCTTCACTTATATGTTTTTCAAATTTTGGACGCTTTAAAACAATGTTCAATTCATCTATGCCTCTTTGACTTATGAGCAAGTCAAAACGTGTATCAGCGAGGATTTTGTAGAGATAATTTCGGACGTGTTTTCCAAAAAAATAGCTAACCCATAGGTTACTATCAAGGACAAGTTTGGTTTTCTTCATAGTGTGAAAGGTGCTTTTTGTAGATTATTGACTGTTTCGAACAGCTTTGATTTCCGCCATAATTTCCTCTTCCGAAAACTCAGGATTAGGTATGGATTGAGCCAATTTTTGAAAATCATTTTGAATTTTTTTAAATTCATAACGACGCAGCCTTTCCGTAATCACTTGCTTTTGCTCGTCGGGTAACTGTTCGAGCCAACTTAGAAAAGTCTCAAAGGCGATTTGTTTTTTACTATTGGGCAATGTAAGTGTCATCTTATTCTTTTTATTTTTCAACAAAAATAATCTATTTTATCAATTAAAACAATTTTCAATTAAAATATGAAACTCGTTACATTCAAAAATAAAAACCAAGAAACCCGCATCGGTTGGCTCACAGCAGACAGCAACGGCGTGGTAGATATGCAAGCCACAGACAGCCGTTTGCCAAACGATATGCTCACGTTTATTGACAACCATGAGCAGTATTTTCAAATTATCAAAGACAATGATTTAGAAAATACCCCCCCTCAGTATCAGCTCGATGAAGTGCAGCTTTTAGCACCCTTGCCGAATCCACGCAGCTTTCGAGATTATATTGGTTTTGAGCAACACATGCAAAATGCTTCTAAATCATTTGGTCATAGTGTAGGTCCGATTTGGTACGAATTGCCCATTTTTTACTTCACCAATCATCAAGCGATTTATGGACCAGATGAGGATGTACCGCGTCCTGCTACTGAAACAAAATTGGATTATGAATTGGAATTAGGCTGTATTTTGGGTAAAAAAGGTAAGAATATCAAGGCTGATGAAGCAGATGATTATATTTTTGGCTACACAGTTTTCAATGATTGGACAGCTCGGGCGACTCAAAAAGTTGAAATGGGAGGTCCGCCTCTCGGACCACACAAAGGCAAAGATTTCGCTAATGCGATTGGACCTTGTATCGTAACTAAACATGAAATGGAACAATACAGGTGCAGCATTACAGAAGCGGATATGCCAGCTAATTTGCGGTTGCCAGAGGTGAAATCAGGCAGATTTGACCTTAAAATGACTTCAAAAATCAATGGACAAATGATTTGTGAAGGCAATTATAAAACTGTTTTTTATAATTTTGGGCAGATGATTGAGCGAGCTTCTGAAAACAATGTGACGATGATGCCAGGTGATATTTTGGGTTCTGGAACTGTCGGAAACGGGAGTTTGATTGAGCATAATTTCGAGACGCACCGCCCACTTGAACCAGGTGATGTGGTTGAATTGGAAATAGAAGGCATTGGCGTTTTAAGAAATAAAGTCGTTTGATATGCTCATTCAAAGCAAAATAATAAATCCACTCAAAGGTTGGACGGTCATACATTGGTGCCCCTAAATCCCCGAAATTGTTGATGGTGGCACGACGATTAGCGATGGCAATTGATTCGACAACATAAATGTAGTCGGCAAATTAAGCAAGTTAGCGGGAAATAAATTTCCTGACCAAGTATAAGAAGTAATAAATTTCAATACTAAAAAATGATAAAATTTGATACGAAAGTAGATGCCGTTTTAGAAAAATACGATAAACGGATAGCATCGGAAGCCTTGATTATGCAATCAATGCCTGCTGAAAAAGGTATGGCAAGGCGTGATGAGTTTTTGCTTTCGGTAGGCTTAGAAACGGCTATTTTCCTCAATAATTTGGCAAAAGCAGCAAAATCTAAGACCATTCTTGAAGTGGGTATGTCTTACGGCTATTCAACTATTTGGTTAGCACAAGCGGCACGGGCAAATGGTGGTCGTGTCATTTCCTTAGAAAACAGCCCTCAAAAAGCAGAATATGCCCGTCAACAAATTGAAGAGGCAGGTCTTTACGATTTTGTTGACATACGGCTTGGCGATGCTCTTGAAAGTCTTTCTGTGGCTACCGAAACCTACGATTTTGTTTTGTTGGATATTTGGAAAGAACTCTATGTACCTTGTTTTGATTTATTTTTTCCAAAATTAAACAAAGGTGCGTGGGTGATTGGCGACAATATGATTTTTCCACCAAATGCTCATGTCGAAGCAACGACATACCGAAATAGAATTAAAGAAACCCATGCTTTCGATACTGTCCTTTTGCCTATTGGCAGTGGTATTGAAACGAGTTTTTATAGATAATAAATTTAAAATTAACTTTTTATGAAAATAATAGACCTATCCGTAACGATTTCGGAAGACATAAAAGAGCCGCTACCGACTAAAATCGTCTATGAAGACCACAAAGAAGGGGCTAAAAAAATGGGTGGTAAACTGTTTGAAGGTTTGACCGATGTATTTATTGATGGCAATGGTCCTGCGGGTGAGTTTTTAAGCGTGACAAGTCATTGTGGTACGCACGTTGATGCGCCTTACCACTACTTCCCGACTTGCGAAGGGAAACCGTCGCGAACGATTGACGAAATGCCTTTGGATTGGTTTTTCCACGATGG
>JAYTMI010000251.1:0-3472 GCA_043728625.1 Saprospiraceae bacterium
TGATTGACCAATTCCAAAATATATTTTTTTAGTGTCACGCCATCGTCGAATACACGCCGTTTCATTTGCTTGTAAAGGTCAAGTGGCACATCGAGCGTAATACGGCGACTTTCGTTGATGGGCTGAACTTCTTCGATTATGGGTTGTACGACTTGGGCTACCACAACTGGTTCGACAACTTCCTCGGCGTGCAGTTTCTGAACCATACGGTCAGTTGCCTCCACATTTGGTTCTTTTTTAGGAAGAGCGATTTTGGGTGCAAGTCTCAATGTATCTTTTAAACCCAATTTTTTATCTGACATGATTTTCTGATTTTTTTGTTGAAAATACTGAGGGGGGGTAAATTAGATAAACATTTTTACTGCAAAACATTTTGCAGCAAAAATGTTTTTATGCTTTTGTTATAATACCCAAAATTTCGTTGTAAAGTTCGATAAACTCGCTTTTAGCTTTCTCATCCTTAAATTCATACACACCCAGTCCTTTAATCACAGCTTCACGATAGGCGACACGAGGGCGAAGCATGCTTTCAAGTACAGGAATATCCGTTTCGTTCAGAACTTCTTTAAATTCTTTGTTCAAGTTAAAGTTCGATTGGAACTGATTCAGAATAAAATAAGCGGGTATTTCACCCGATTCTTTTTGTGCTCGTGCATCGGCAAGCCGTTCTAAAAATTGCTCAGTTGCCCAAATGTCCAAACCACTCGGTAAAATAGGGACAAGCACAATATCAGCCAGCAAAATAATGCGGCTTGTGACGCGATCGAGTGATGGCGTACCGTCTATTAGCACAATTTCGTAATCCGAATTGAGCTGTTTGATATTGCTCGATAAAGTTTTTTCGGGCGTGCCGAATGCTGGAACTGGAGGTAAATCTGCATCTCGCAGACTCGACCAACGCAGTGCGCTTTGATTGGTGTCGGCATCTGCAATACAGACCTTATAGCCTGATTGAGCAAAACACACAGCCAAATTTTGGGTGATGGTGGATTTACCAACGCCGCCTTTGAGCGAAGTAACGGATATTATCATGCGTTTTTAAGGTTTTGCGGCGAAACATTTTGCAGTAAAAATGTTTTTATGTTTATGCTGCAAAATGTTTTTCATGCCTTTTTTATTTTTGTTTATTTTAAGCCGCATTTGTTTCGTTTCACTGACAGTGCGGCATTTGTTTTGTTTTAAAGCCTTATATTTTAGAAAACAGCCCTTATCATCGGTAGAATAGGGGTGAATGCGCGGGAGCAAATTAAGAAATTCCAAGTAATCACCATTTTCTTGGGGCAAAGCTACGGCAAAACATTTTTACTGCAAAGCGTTTGTCTGTTTAAATGTTTTGCTGTGAAAACATATTTACTGCAAAACTGCATTTGTTTTATAATTTTGAATAAATGTCCACTGAAAACAAGTGGGATGGAGTTATATTCATAACGTTTGTGTTGGACAATACCCTGAATCGGGACAAAAAAAGAACGGTGTATATAATTGTAGGTGTCGTAAAAACGAATTTGTAACAGCGGCACACTAAAAAGATAGTCTGCAAAATCGCCTACCATAAAAGGGCTATTAATTGTTTGTATAACGAAAATGATATTTTTTCAACAAATAAAACTTGTTTTCCATTTGTTTTTTACCTTTGCCGCCAATTAGACAGTTATTGACGTTTTAAACTTACACATGAATCATATTAAACCGACTCTTTTAAACGATACAATATTATTACCCATGACAATTCCATATGCAATTTATGTGTTGCCTCTGGCTTTCCAAAATTGTCTTTTTCAAAGAAAAATTGAAGACTAAACCTTTTTATATGACCATATCTGTATTGATTTGGTAGGCAACTATGCTTGCATTTTTTAATAATATTTTGTCTAAGTATGTAAATAATCGAGATATTGTGTAATTTTGCTACTCAATTTCGTTCTTGATTTAAGTAACGTTTTTGTTTCGTAACATAGAGTGATATTGTTTGGGCTTTTTATTAAACCCAAAAGTCTCATTTTATGACGTGTGCTGTTTTTCGTGAAATGCCTTTAAAAAATCTTTAAAGGAGCCAGTGTTCGGGACACATGAACGGCGAAGCCTTGTCTGAGAATCTTATAAATCATAAAGTGTGTTCAATTTTTTTTTCAAAAATAAAGATTCAGACACCCTTAATTTTTCTGAAATTGGTGTGGATATTCATTCGCATTTGATTCCAGGGATTGACGATGGCGCAAAAACATTAGATGATTCTTTAGTTTTGATTCGGGGTTTGCAAGATTTAGGCTTTTCAAAAATCATCACGACCCCACATATATATAATGAGTATTACCCCAATACTAAAGAAATAATAGGGGAGGGGTTGGTAGATGTGCAATTCGCTTTAAAACAAGCGAACATCCAAATGCCGATTGAAGCCGCCGCCGAATATTTCATGGATGATCATTTTGAGGGTTTATTGGATGATAAAAATATCCACCCTTTAAAAGGTAAATATGTATTGGTGGAAATGTCGTTTTTTGGCGCACCACCCAAATTAGAAGATTATCTTTTCAAAATACAGCTCAAAGGTTTTACACCGATTTTGGCACATCCAGAGCGGTATCTCTTCTTTCAAAACGATTACGAACATTTCCACGACTTAAAAGCCAAAGGCGTTTTGTTTCAGCTCAATGCCACCTCCATCATGGGTTATTATGGCAAACCCGTGAAAACCATGGCACACAAACTGCTAAAAGATAAACTCATTGACTTGATAGGTACAGATGTTCACCACATAGGACATATAGAATACCTCAAGTCAAATATTAAAAACAAAGAATTTCAACAAATCTTATCACGATATGTATTTCAAAATGCCGAAATTTTCGGTTAACAGTATAAAAAGCAATGGGCAACGGGTAAAAATGAAAGGGCTAAAAAGCACCCCCTCAGTAAAACAGATTATTTACTTCTTACTTTTCACTTTTCATTGTTCACTTTTCACTTCCTGTTTGACACATAAAGAATTGATCAATTTCAGAACAGGGGAGGAGCCAGTACCTACTTTGGTGAATATGTCGAAACAAGACATCCTGAACCAAGCAGATATTAAGTTGCAAACCAATGATGTGTTAGCCATTATTATCGCATCGCCTGATGGCATATTGGCAACGCCTTTCAATATTGTATCCACGCAGCAAGGCGCACAAACGTTTACACCGAATTCTCCAACCACTTATCTCATCAACAGTGCAGGTGTTATTGACTTGCCAACCATTGGTACCATCAAAGCGGCGGGCTTGACCGTCAAAGAAGTCAGAGAAGAAATCCTTACCCGCGTCTCAAAAGATTTGGTGAACCCCTCAGTAAATGTGCGCTTGATTAATTTCAAAGTTTCCGTTACTGGAGAAGTTGGGCGTCCAGGTGTTATTCAGGTTCAAAATGAACGGATGACAATTATTGAAGCCTTGGCGGAAGCGGGTGATTTTACACCCTACAGCAATCGCCG
>JAYTMI010000252.1:0-2400 GCA_043728625.1 Saprospiraceae bacterium
AGTCAATACAAAATTTGGAGTTCTATAGTTGCAGTTTTAAGATTTGAAAAAAAGAGAGCATTTCATTAAAGGTTATTAAATGTGTAGGTGTTTGAAGCAAACGTTCTTGTAGTTTTTTGAGATATGAAACATTAATAAGGACATGTGCTGAACCTTTATTATATTTTTTAGGCAATAAAAGATGATGTAAGTAGAGCCTGCTGAAAAAGTGAAATAGTCAAAATTTGAAGAATATTGAAAATCGTTTTTGAAAGACAAAGCGCATCTGAGCCTAAAAAAGGTTGATTTTAGATATTTGAAAACAAGGCACGCCGAAGCAGTGATAGCCTTTTGAGCCACTTTTAGCAACTTGACGATGTTGATTATAAAAAAGATATTAGCAATCCAAGATTCAGAAGTTGTTGCTGTTTTAGCTTTTACTTTAATTAAATCATAAGCATCCTTAGCTGTACCAAATTGACCTTCTACGTGATTTCTTTGATTGGCTTCTTTGAGTTGTACTTTGGAATAAGGCTCAATAATTTGCCCTTGCTTATTTTTTTTGGGTCTGCCTAATGGCTGCCCTCGATGTTGAATATTGTTTTGTTTGAGATAAGCTCGATTGGCATTGGTCATGTAGATTTGATCGGCTAAAACGAGTTTTGGATACCTCTGATATTGTTTTTTGAAGGTCTCGACTTGTCCGATTAAATCAACGCCATCATTGTAAGCGTCCCATGAGATTCTGAAAATGCGATTCGTACCATTGACAATACTAAGGGCTACTTTTGAACCAAATTCAGTTTTCTTAGCGGCTTTGCCCCGTATAATAGGACGGACATGAGGTTGGTGAATACTGAGAATTCGGTCATCACATTGGTTCACTTGGCGGTCACTCATTTGGCGTTGTTGACGATATATTTCTTGACAAACCAACCAGTTCTTGTATAAGGATTTTGTTTTGGGTGTAAAAGGAATTGGTAGATTGTTTTTCTCTAAAATTGTCCATAAGTTATTGATAGTCAATAGATTACGCTCTATATATCCGAGTTGTTTTTTAATTGCTTTGCGGATGACTTTTCTTGATTTTTTCCGTTTAAGAGCGGCATTTAAATAATCCTTACGAGCGATTTTTCGATAGCTTCGGGGCTTAATTGTCAGCGGGCTGAGTTCATAAAATGTATCTATAAGGGATTCGGTAAAAACTCTGACATCGTTGAGCAAATCTAAATCCGTGGGAAATTTGATTTTTTGTTCCGCCACTGTGGTATCTATGATTAAAGTATCTTTGAGCGAGATGGGGGTTTCAGCTTTCACCTTATCATTTGTATTTATTGAACCTGTTGAACCTGTTGAATCTACTTTATTCTCTGATTCTTTTGGATTGAGTTGAGCCGATTCGAATGTTTCAATTTGTTTGATAATCGACAAAGACCATTCATCAAATTCCATAATGCCCATCCGTTTACGAAAAGTCACTAACAGTGAAGGGTCAAAAGCGATTTTTGTTTGGAAGGAACTAAAGCCTATGAAATACTGCAAATAAATATTTTCTTGCAACGTATGAACCACCTCACGGTCGTCCAATTTAAGCATATGCTTGACTATCATAGCACCAATGACCACTCGGGTATCTATCGTACCCCGTCCCATGTCACTTGACATTTGGCGATGATAGACGCTCGCCAACTCATCCCAAGGCAGAACGCTCGCTAAAATGACCCATCGGTTGTCTGGCGATAGGCTTTGCTCGAAGGGCGTTTTGAAATCTATGATGCACAGTTGATGCTGTGAGGTGTACCGAATCATGAGGACTTATGGCTTTTGTTTAGCTGAAAAAAAAATTAAGCTGCAAGGATATTGACTACAAAGTACAATTTATCTTGCACTTATTCTTCTTTTTCCTCGCTTTTTTTTAACCTAATTTATTCAGTATCAATGAGTTATGTATTGAATTTTACTTTTTCAGCAGGCTCTAATTATCAAGTGAAATACGCAACTGGCGTTTCGCACTACAAAATTTATAGACAGCTATTAAAAAAAAACAATATTTTTGTGGTCTTGAAATGTAGAAAATTAGAAATGCATAACATTCTGCAATTTCTAAACTCATTAATAATCAATAAAAATGCGCTCATGAAAACTTTTCTATTCGTCCTGCTCACGTCCGTTGCCGCCGTATTGCTGTGGGCAATTTGGAGTCAATCTTATGTTGATAGCCTTGTTTTCACTTTGGGCTTGGCAGCTACGGGGCTTTGTGGCTACCTCATTGCAGATTATTTTTTTACCAATGAAAAGAAAACATGGCAATCTGATATTGCGATGTATAAAAAAGAAATCAGTGCGCTCAAAGAGGAATTAGATATTTCTCATAAACAACTGTCTATGACAATTCCACAAGCTGAGGTGGATGATCTTCGC
>JAYTMI010000253.1:0-4421 GCA_043728625.1 Saprospiraceae bacterium
GCGTAAGAACGTGTTATTTCAAATTCTTTAATTTCATGCCTTTGAGAGGGCATTTCGAACATCAAATCTGTCATAATGGCTTCGCAAATCGAGCGCAAACCCCGTGCACCTAAGTTATAATCCAAAGCAGTACGTGCAATGAAATCAATAGCATTAGGCGAAAAAGTGAGTGAAACACCTTCTAAGTCAAACAGTTTTTGATATTGTTTAACGAGTGAATTTTTAGGTTCGACTAATATGCTCTTTAAAGTCTCTAAATCCAAAGGATTCAAAGCCGTCAAAACAGGCAAACGACCGACTAATTCAGGTATCAAACCAAAGGCTTTTATGTCTTGTGGAGAGATATATTGCAGCATATTTTCACGGTCAATCAAGGCTTTTTGCTCTGCATTGTAGCCAATGACCTGCGTATTGAGCCGTCTTGCGATCACTTTTTCGATGCCGTCGAATGCGCCACCACATATAAAAAGGATGTTATTTGTGTTGACATTGACCAATTTCTGTTCAGGGTGCTTACGTCCGCCTTGTGGTGGTACTTGCACATCTGCGCCTTCAAGCATTTTCAAAAGACCTTGTTGTACACCTTCGCCTGAAACATCGCGTGTAATGCTTGGATTATCGCCTTTTCGAGCAATTTTATCAATTTCATCCACGTAAACGATGCCTCTTTCAGCTGCTTTGACATCAAAATCACAGACTTGCAGCAAGCGAGACAACATGCTTTCCACATCTTCGCCAACATAACCTGCTTCGGTAAAAACTGTTGCGTCAACAATCGAAAAGGGTACATTCAATAGCTTGGCAATCGTCCGCGCCATCAATGTTTTGCCCGTTCCTGTACGTCCAACAAAAAGAATGTTTGATTTTTCAATTTCAACATCTCCTTCAACAGGCGGCGGTTGGTTCAGCCTTTTGTAGTGATTATATACGGCAACAGCGAGCGTTTTCTTAGCTTCGTCTTGCCCGATTACGTATTGGTCGAGGTAGTTTTTCAACTGTTGCGGCGTTCGGTCAATGGGTTTCCAATCGTCCTTTTTCTTTTTCTTTTTTTTGCTTTCAGGCAGAGCCTGCTCGCCTAATTCCTGCTCAACAATTTCCATTGCTTGGCTCGTACAAGCTTCGCAAATATGCGCTTCGGAGCCAGCAATCAAGATGCCGACTTGCTCTTTTGGTCGTCCGCAAAACGAACAGTAATAACCTTGATTTCTCTTATTCATGTATAGAATGACTATTTATTTCAAATTGGGCGCAAAAATACACATAAATAGTCATTAGTCATTAGGAAATTTGTCATTAATGAAATGACCAATGTACTAATGACTAATGAGTGTTACTTTTTTGCTGCATAATCCACGACTAAATGACAAAACGCCTTGACACCTACAGTAAATCCGCTTTCGTCAATAAAAAAATCGGGCGTGTGATGAGCCGCTACTTCTGATGCCGTTTTGTCTTTTGCCATACCACCGAGGAAGAAAAAGAAACCTGGTATTTTCTCTTGAAATTTAGAAAAATCCTCTGCCCCTGTTACGGGTACTTGAACGCGAACATTGTCCACACCCGCCGCATCTTCAAGGCTTGGATACATTTTTTTTGTCAACTCTGGATTGTTGTAAGTCACAGGATTGCCCAGGTCAATCTCACAAATGGCTTCTGCACCCGCTGATTCTGCAATGTTTTTCACCACCCGTTTGATATTTTCATGCACTTGTTTTTGAATTCTCGGGTCTAATGCACGAATCGTACCGACCATTTTGGCTTCTTCTGGAATGATATTGCCGCGAATACCCGCATGAAAACTACCAATCGTCACCACCGCAGCCGACTCATTGAGCGGTGTCATACGGCTCACAACCGTCTGCAAACCCATAATGATTTGCGCACCCGTCACAATCGGGTCAACACCTTCCCATGGATATGCACCGTGTGTTTGTTTGCCTTTAATCGTAATCGTCAAACCATCTGAACTTGCCATAGTCCCCATTGGACGATATCTGATTTGTCCTGCTGGGGTCTGTGAATTGATGTGCAAACCAAAAATAGTTTCAACTTTTGGGTTGTCCAAAACACCTTCTTTAACCATCATACTTGCGCCACCTTCTTCACCTTTTGGGGGACCTTCTTCTGCGGGTTGAAAAATAAAGACGACGGTACCAGCCAATTCGCTTTTCACTTGAGACAAAACCTCCGCCGTTCCCATGAGTATCGCCATGTGCGTATCATGTCCGCAGGCATGCATAACGCCTGTTTCCATATCATTAAACGTTGTTCTCACTGTTGATTTAAAGGGCAAATTGCCGCGTTCTGTCACAGGCAAGCCGTCCATATCGGCGCGAAGAGCGACTGTCGGACCCGGTTTGCCCCCCCTCAGTATGCCGACAACTCCAGTCTTTGCAATGCCTGTTTTCACTTCGTCGAACTTCAAATCTTTGAGAAATTTGGCTATTTTCTCTGCTGTTTTAAATTCTCTATTCGATAGTTCTGGGTTTTGGTGAAAATCACGTCGCCAAGCAATGACTTTAGGCTCGATAGCCATTGCCAATTTGTCGAGTTTCATTTTCAAAGCGGCATTTTTATCCGTTTGAGCAGCAAGCGATTGCATTGAAATTAAGAGAAGTACAAACAACGCACCTTTGAGGACTGTCTTAGAAAGCATCGTAAAATGGTTTTTCATGTTTTTAAAATTAAATTTATAAATGATTGATTTTAAATAAAATACTACTTTATTGCTTATTGAGAATGAGTTCACCTAACAAAGCGACTTTAACCCCAAAGTCTTTATTCCCTTTTGAAAACTCTTCTTGTGCGAGCAAGTGCAGACCCCTCAGTATATTTTGAGAAAACAGCGTCTTTTGAACACGTGTATCCTTTTTAACTGCTAAAATGTCTTGTTCGGCGGGATACTCCGTCAAGGCAGCAATTTCAGCAATGTTATTAGCTGTCAAAATTTCACTCTTACGAATATTGATTGGTAAGGAGTCATAACCCATCACAACGGGCTGCTCAGGTTGTTGTATTTCAAAAAGGGAAGTGCCGTTGGCTCTCGTGTACCAAAAACGCCCCATTCTGCCGACTGTATCTACCTTATGCGGATCAATACGATTCTTTTCTAAATCTAAAACATCTTCATTAATGTGCATACGCAGAACGCGACACAAAACTAAAATACCGCCGCCTTTTTCGTCGCTCAAGGGTAAAATCTGTTCAACCCGACATTCCATCTGAATAGGGGACTCTTTCACTCTGAAAGGGCGTATCAAATCCGATTCGATGGGAGTCAACCCTGCTTTTTCAAACTCGCTCACACCCTTCGGATAGTTGACAGCCGTTAAAGACATTTGTCTGATAAAATTATAACTCACAATATTAATGACACATTCGTTGACTACTTGAACGTTAGCCAAAGTGTCTTTTGTCGTCCCATCTTTAGTTCGAATGCTTGTTGCAAAGCCTACAATCGGCGGTTTAGAACTAAAGGCGTTGAAAAAACTAAAAGGTGCGAGGTTGGGTACTCCCTCAGTATCAACAGTACTAACAAAGGCAATTGGGCGCGGCGATACAGCACCAATCATAAATTGATACATATCGAGAGGGGAAGTTGTCTCTGGATCTATTTTTTTCATCATAAAACAAGATGTTTTTGCAAAACTAAAATTTAAAAGCCCAATTATACTTAAAAAAAGCAATAATAAAGAAACAAAAGAGAAAACAGATAAGTATAATGAAATTATATCGTTCTATGATTTTGAAAAAAGCTGTCGCATTAAAAGAATTAAAAATTCATTTTTTTTATAATTTTTTTTGTTGCGAAATATTTTATTACTTTCTGTCTTTACGTTATAAAAAAAGGATTATTAATGACTTTACAAATTAAACTTTTGGTAATCTAAACAGTCTCAAAAGCAAAACAAAATATTAATATAAAAATTATTATATATTCTTGTTTAAAATCGGTTTTTTATAACAAAATCATATAACTTTGTTCCGTTGTTAGTATTTTTAATCTTTAAACTCCCTACAACATGACTTTTTCACATGACATCTTGTTGCTTGCTTATCTTACTCTTTGTTTAGTTTTGATGAATATCCCATCCAAAAAACTGAATAAAGCGAAGTAATGAAAACAAAAAGCCCGTGCCTAAATGGAACGGGCTTTTGATTTTCAAACCTATAAATCTAAAAATATATGGTCACCGATTGCTTAGAGGTGGGCATCGCAATTCACCAAAATAATATAGAAGACTAACGCCAAAAAAGGTAAACATATCATTGCTTTTTGAATCCCCTCTCTGACGACCTAATTGTCCTATTTTTTTCCCTTCTGCATCTGGTATAGATGGATCTGACAACAAAACGGCTATATCACCATGCTGTTTGCGTATTTCGTTCATACTTGGATATGTTTTACTTACATCATCAAG
>JAYTMI010000254.1:0-2445 GCA_043728625.1 Saprospiraceae bacterium
CCTGCAATTGCCATTGCTGTTACTATTTCAGGCGATGCAACGAAAGAATGTGTATTTGGATTGCCATCAGCCCGCTTAGAGAAATTGCGATTGAATGAAGTGATGATTGAATTTTTCTCTTGTTTTTCAGCACCATGACGCGCCCATTGACCAATACAAGGACCACAAGCGTTCGCTAAAACCACACCCCCGATTTTTTCAAAAGAATCCAACAAACCGTCGCGTTGAACAGTGAAACGGATGAGTTCAGAACCTGGCGTAATTGTGAATTCAGATCCTGCTTTCAAACCTTTAGCAATCGCTTGATTCGCTAATGAAGCAGCACGGTCAAGATCTTCATAACTTGAATTAGTACATGAACCAATCAAACCAACAGATAATTTTTGAGGATAACCATTTTTTCTGACAGCCGCAGCAAATTTTGAAATAGGCCAAGCCAAATCCGGCGTAAAAGGTCCATTAATATGAGGCTCCAATTTCGACAAATTAATTTCAATCACTTGGTCGAAATATTGTTCAGGATTAGCATAACATTCAGCATCGCCCGTCAATTCTCCTTTCACTTTATTAGCCAAACGCGCTACATCTGCCCGACCTGTTGCTTTCAGATAGCGCTCCATCGTTTTGTCGTAACCGAAAGTGGACGTTGTTGCGCCGATTTCAGCACCCATATTACAAATAGTGCCTTTACCCGTGCATGAAAGCGACTGCGCGCCTGAGCCGAAATATTCAACAATAGCTCCTGTACCACCTTTCACTGTTAAAATACCGGCTACTTTCAAGATAACATCTTTAGCAGATGTCCAGCCTTTCATTTTGCCAGTCAATTTCACGCCTATTAATTTAGGCATTTTCAATTCCCAAGGCAACCCTACCATGACATCCACCGCATCAGCACCACCAACACCGACGGCAACCATACCCAAACCACCCGCATTCACTGTATGCGAATCTGTTCCAATCATCATACCACCTGGGAAAGCGTAATTTTCCAAGACAATTTGGTGAATAATACCTGCTCCTGGTTTCCAAAAGCCGATACCGTATTTATTGGAAACGTCTCTCAAAAATGAATAAACTTCTGAATTTTCAGTTTCAGCGCGTTGTAAATCAGCTGCTGCGCCCGTTTTTGCTTGAATCAAGTGATCACAATGTACCGTAGAAGGTACAGCCACCTTTTTACGCCCACAAGTTGTAAACTGCAACAAAGCCATCTGAGCCGTTGCATCTTGCATTGCTACTCTATCAGGAGAAAAAAACACATAATCACCACCGCGTTTGAAGTCTTTGATTGGTGAGTCGCCGTGTAAATGGGCGTAAAGTATTTTTTCAGAGAGAGTCATTGGGCGACCTAAATTTTTGCGAGCCGCTTCTACCTTGTCAGCGTAATCTTTATAAAACGCCTTGACCATTTTAATATCGAAAGCCATAAATTAAAATATTTTAAAAGTCAAAAATAATTTGGTTACAAAAGACGAATGATTTCAAAAAACACATAAAGTTATACTTTTTCTAAAAAATCGGGCAAAAATAAACGATTTTCATAAAATATATAGAAAATTCGATATTTTAGATGGAAATAATAAAGCGACTGAAATCTTATTTGGATTTCAATCGCTTTTTGATGGGATAATTGTAAAAAAACTCGGGGGGGGAAACCTTGTTTTTCTGTTAATAACTTGTTTTTCAGTAATTAATATACCAATACAAACACCGTCATAACTGAATGAAAAGCCTTTTTCGCTTTGTGGGAAAGTAAATTTTTTAACATAAATGAGATTTAATAAATTGTAAGTGTGATTTCGTTTAATAAAATTTTTATTGCGTAATTATTTATAGCTTTAGAATTTTCAATTCTATTCGACAGTTCTGCAAGACTTCTTCGGGTGGGCAGCCACCCTCGCTGCAATCTTTTAATGGTCGCATATTGCCATAGCCTTTTGAAATCAATCTTTTACTTTTGATACCCTTATCCATCATGTACTGTACAATTGCGTCAGCTTGTTTTTCTGAATTTTCTTTCAAAGTAGTTGGCTCTTGTACCCCCTCAGTATTTTTATCAAAAAAACAGGTATGTGCACCTATTTCGATGCATAATCTTTTATTTGCTAACATGAGTGATATTAATTTATCCAATTCAGTTTTTATATCGGCTGTCAAAACTTTTAAACTTAATGTATCAAAATGGATGTTTTCCATAATAAATACATCATTTTCAAGCAACTCTCCTTTCTGGATTTTTTCAGAAAGTATGTTTAAATAGCTGATTGTATGTGTTTGAACAGTATCCACCAAATTAGTCATATCATCTTCTAAAACGACCGTTTCTTCTTTTTCTACTTCAATATCGAAAGTAAAACCACCTTTGTTTTCATTTTGAGTAATAATTTGTAGATTGTCTTTTTCTTGAATTTTATTAATAATTTTAAACAAGAAAACATCATC
>JAYTMI010000255.1:0-5103 GCA_043728625.1 Saprospiraceae bacterium
CTCACTGTCGGCAACGGGCGCCGCTCACTTGCATGGTTAGCCGACGTGCTGGCCGCGCGCGACCGCAAAGTGGCGTAATGGACGGTGTTCTCAACAATCAAAAAAATAAAATATGAAAAATCGAGACGTAGAAAGATTGATATTGGCTAATAAAATAAATGCCAAAGTGCCTACTAAAAAAAAGAGAAGCACTTGCCCACCCAGTACAAAACCGGGTTGGAAAATTGTTTTTTGCGATGAATTTGATGATGCTGTTTTTGATGAAAGAAACTACTTCACCCCAAGTGGCAAGTGGGAAACGGCAATTGGGGGTAAGCATGGTACTGAATTACAGCATTATACCAGATTCAATAAAAATTTTCCTTCTTCTTGTAATAAAGGCGGAATAAACCATGTAGAGTCAGGTAATACGCTTAAAATTGTTACAAAATGGGAGCCGGGCAATTATGAAATTTGGTATTGGGATAGCAACGGTAATATTTATACCCAATGTGACCCTTACAATTATACATCAGGTTGGATTCAAACGGCTATCAAGTTTCTTTATGGCTATTTTGAGATTCGTTGTAAGGTGCCAAATCAAGGACTTGTACTTTGGCCAGCATTTTGGCTATATGAAGGTGGCGGCAATAAGTATCGGGAAATTGATATTTTCGAGTTCGGTGCTTGTCAAAGCCAAACCAACCAACTGAATTTCGCTACTTGCAATATGCATATTTCACGAGCCTTGGACAACGGATACCTTCACACTCAAAACTCACCTGATAATTATGGTGATTTCATCAATCACTATTATGGAAATTTCACAGTTCCTACCGATGTTACATCTAATTGGCATACCTACGCAGTCAAATGGTCACCTAATTGTGTTATTTGGTATGTAGATGATGTGGAAGTGTTCAAGATAATACAGCATACCCCCCATTTGGATATGCGAGTGATTGCAAATATGGCTATTTCCTCAGGGTGTCCTCCCGCTAACAATGGAATTAGTGCTAATGCTTTTCCATTTGAATTTGAGATTGACTATATTCGAGCATATCAAAGTTTAGAAGAAGAATTCATGTTTCAATGGGGAAATGGCGGCAGTAAACAGATAGCGGGTTGGTACATGAATCAAGGCGACAAGTTCATCGCAGGCGATTTTGACCAAGACGGACGGGACGAAATCCTGGTAATTGCCCAAAACGGCTGGTCGAAACTGTTAAGATATGACGGAACTGACTGGCAAGACAAATGGCACAACAGCGGCAACGGGCAGATAGCAGGTTGGTACATGAATCAAGGCGACAAGTTCATAGCAGGTGATTTTGACCAAGACGGACGGGAGGAAATATTGGCGATTGCCCAAAACGGCTGGTCAAAGTTGTTGAAGTACGGCGGCACTACTTGGCAAGACAAATGGCACAACAGCGGCAACGGGCAGATAGCAGGTTGGTACATGAATCAAGGTGACAAGTTCATCGCAGGTGATTTTGACCAAGACGGACGGGAGGAAATATTGGCGATTGCCCAAAACGGCTGGTCGAAATTGTTGCGTTATGACGGAACAACTTGGCAGGACAAATGGCACAACAATGGCAACGGGCAGGTAGCGGGTTGGGTAATTAATCATGGTGATAAATTCATTGTAGGAGATTTCGACCAAGACGGGCGGGATGAGATTTTGGCAATTGCTCAAAACGGCTGGTCGAAGTTGTTAAGGTATAACGGCATCACTTGGCAAGACAAATGGCACAACAACGGCAACGGACAGATAGCGGGGTGGTACATGAATCAAAGCGACAAGTTCATTGCAGGGGATTTTAACAATGACGGGCGGGATGAAATTTTGGCAGTTGCCGATAACGGCTGGTCGAAACTGTTAAGATATGACGGAACTAATTGGAAGGATTTATGGCATAATGACGGAGGTAAAACAATCCATTTGTGGCATATGAATACAACTGATTTTTATATCGGAGCAGATTTTAATGGCGACAGCAAAGCAAATCTCCTTGCTATTTCAACAAATGGGTGGATTCACATGCTTCAAATGTCTTCCATTCTTCAATATTGAATAACAAGAAAGGCTTTGAAAATATAAAAGTTGAGAACAACGCACTCCCGCCAACCGCCGCCAACGCCTAACTCAAAGCCAGCGCAGGCGGCGGTATGCGTGAGTGCCACCGTTCCGTGAAACCAAAAAGAAGCCCCGTTCTTCGATTAAACGAAAGGAAATAAAGGAAGAAAAACAAAATACGTTAAAAAATTTCATATATGTTAATAAAATTCGTTCAATTATTGAGTGTATATCAATCCAAAACATTGAGAGGCTTTCAAAGCAAAATTAAAAAATTCACTTGATAAAACTTGACTTTATAATTTAAAACAATCAAATTTGCAATGTTATCCAAGATTATAAATTATTATTAACCTTGAAGGAAAAATCAAGTGCAAATCTTCTTCGATTTCTTTCCTTAGTTTTCTTCATCATATTTACCTCTAATAAAAAACTATACATAGAATGTAAAAGAGGTAATTGTCTTTCAATATTTAACCAATTTCTTAATTGTAAAATCTATAACTATGAAAAATCTATTACAAGGGCTCCTATTTTGTTTTATTTTGTTACCTTTTACCACACAAGCCCAAGCGGAAGATGCTTGGAGTTGGGCTTCTTATTCCAAAAAAATCCCTGTTAATACCTATCAAGGGCATCGCTTTCGGGTGCAAGCATGGATTAAAGCAGAAATTAAAGACTTTGAAGATTGTGCCTATCTCTTTGCACGGGTACATAAAGAAAAAGGTTTTAACCTTTTTACAACATTGCAACCAGTTGTTAAAAACACAGAATGGAAGCAGTACACTCTCATAGGTCTTATAGGTAAAAACAGTGACTCCCTCGCTTTTGGACCTGTTGCCAATGGGAGTGGCAACTTTTATTTTGATGATGTTTCATTAGATATTGAAATAAAAAAAGACGAATGGAAAAATATTTATACAGCAGATTTTGAAACTGGCATTAATCCTCTTGTTCAAGGTAGCCAATTCAATACAAGAGGCATAAACCCGTATTTTTTGGCTCAAATACTGAGAGGGTATGCTGCGACGGAAGCGGGTAGAAATTGTTTTAAAATTGCTCGTACTACTTTTGCTGATTTGGCTGATTTGAATAAAGACTCCCTTTCGCCCAAAACCTTAATTAATGATACATCTGAAATGACTAATTTTCAAGAAAATCAAGATACTACGGAGAGAATGAAATGGGGTAGTCTATCTACCCAGAAACCTAGTTATGGGTTTTATGGGCAGGAATTTAGATTTCCCAAACAAGTAGAAATAGCCTCCATATCGGTTTTTATATATGACCACCCTTTGCATGATGAAACAAAAGCGACCATCAATTTCAGTGTATGGAGTTTTAAGGACAAACCTACTGTGGAATTATTTATCAGCGATACGATTCGCTTGAAAAACGATGACATCAATAATTGGAAGACTTTCCAATTTGAAAAGCCTTTACAACTCAAAGAAGGTAGTTATTTATTTGCTGTTGGGCAATCTAAAATTCAAGGTTTTGTGGCATTTGGGAATGGTATAGCCAAAGAAGGATACAAAACTAAACTTTGGTGTAAGGCACCATTCCAGACTTTTTCAGATGGAACAAAATGGATTGATTTGAGTAAAATGTTGAAAAGCATGGGTGAACCAGAAGAAATGTTAAGGGAGGTGGAAAGAAGCGTTTTTTTGATGAAGTTAAAATATAAATAAAGGAGTTGTTCATAAGTAAAATAATTCAGCCATTTTAGCAAGATTTGGTGTGGTTTTCAAACAAAACAGCCAAAATTGGCAAAATACTGAGGGTGTAATAAACCAACCGAGACAGATTTTAATCAAGTAACGGGCGATAAATGATGAACATTCCGACAAATTTGGCAAGGTTTCGGGTGATTTTTAAAGAAAGAACAGCCAGAATTGGCGAAAATATGGAGGGGGTAATAAACCAACCGAGACAGATTTTAATCAAGTAACGGGCGATAAATGATGAACATTTCGACAAATTTGAAAAGGTTTCGGGCGATATTTGAAGGAAAAACAGCCAAAATTGGCAAAAATACTGAGGGGGGTAACACAACTAAACTTTGACAAAAAGCCGAATTGGACTTTGACAGAAAAAACAAAACTGGATTTTGACAAAAAAAGCACAATTACGTGTTGAAGAAAAAAAGAAAAAAGAAAGGGCATCACGGAACAAACAAGCCTGTAGCTGACGAGTAGTCAGCGACAGGCTTGTGTTGAACGAAGCCGACGCCCAGCCAAAGTACACAACCCAAAGCCAAGCCTTATCTATGGGTTTTCGATATTTTCTAACATTTCTTATTCAGGTCCCTGTCTGAGTGCCTTTGTACTCAAACAGGGCTTTTTTATGCTGATTACTCTATTTTCTGTTATTGACGGAAGCTCTTTTGCCTCGTTTTATTTACTTTTTATGCTCTTTTTCTTCATTTTAGACATAGCCCATGCTGTCCGATGTGCTGCATGATTTGCCAGCATCAGATTTTGCTTGTTTTATTCTATATGTTGTATCCAAATAGCGTTTTGTAGGTCGTGTCCTGCGGTCGGCGGTGCGCGAGTGGGCGGTAGGATGCCGATTCGATGCATCGTGCCTGCTTGGCAACACGGGCAGCGGTTCGCATTTTGACCCAATAATCGCTGTCGAGCTGCCTCGCGCCGCTGAGCTTTATTCATCCGTTGGCGGCTTTGCACATTGAGCGATTGGCGGGCCTTTTCTAAGGATTTGCTCTTCGCCGCATTGCTCAAAAAACCGTAGTGTCGAATGCGTCGAAACCTCGGCGGCAAGATATGCTGAGCGAATCGGCGGATAAATTCGGTGGTCGTCAAGGTCATTTGTTTCTTATCGCCACCCGTTTTGTAATCCTTGTAATCAAACGTAACTGTTTTTTTGTCATTCAGTAGGAAAGTCATTTGTATCCGATGATTCGAGATAGCCACCTTGTGCGTATATCTCCCCAAATACTCAATCACCTGCTGCGGACCACCAAACGGTCGCTTCGCATATATCACCCACTCCTTCTCATACAAAGCATTTTTCCATGCCTT
>JAYTMI010000256.1:0-6179 GCA_043728625.1 Saprospiraceae bacterium
TTTAAAGTTCCCCGAACATGGTACTCGAACCCCTTTACTGCGTCATTCCGTTTTAGACGACACCGTTTAGGCGTTGGTTTTCCTCAGAATGACAAAAAAGATAGATAAAGTTACTTTTTGTGGCTCAAAGTTAGGTTTATAATGGTGAATAGCGAATGGCGAATGGTGAATTTTAAAAAAAAGGAAATTTTATATCTGTCAAAAATAAACCCTTAGGTGGCACTGAATAACTTTTTTTCAAAGGCTCTTGCTTCTCTAACGCCTCTTGCACCTCTTCCAAACGCAATTGACCTAAACCGACATTGATACACATTCCGACAATTAAGCGCACCATACCCCGTAAAAAACGATTGGCAGAAATATGGAACACCGCTTTATTGTCTTCAAAAACCCACTCGCTTCGTGTCACTTCACAACGCATCGTTTGAGCATCTGAGTGTGTTTTACAAAACGGTGCGAACTCGGCATACCCCCTCAGTAAATCAGCAGCTTTTTGCATTTTCTCTACATCAAGACGATCTTTTTGCATAAAAAACCACTCCGTTTCCGTAGCGAAAGGGCTTTTTTCAAAAGAAATGACGTATTGATAACTCCTTGATGTGGCATCAAAACGAGCATGAGCATCGTCTTCAACAGCTGTGATGTTTTTTAAAGCAATATCGTTACCGACCAATTTATTGGCTCTGTCTAAGAAATTTTTAGGGAAATCATCATTAAAATCGAAATGTGCAAAATATTGACGGGCATGAACGCCCGTATCCGTCCGCCCACAACCCGTTATGTCTATTTTCTGCCGCAACATCATAGAAAAAACGTCCTCAATCGTCTGTTGTACTGAGGGGGCATTGGGTTGACGTTGCCAACCGCAGAGACGGGTGCCGTTGTAGGCGAGTTCGAGAAAATAGCGCATTAAACTGTGGTCATTCTATATAGAATGAATTGATTATATTTTATTTTTAAACTCTGTAAAGTTTATAGATGGGAGAATAGCAGGGCTAAAACCACTATTTAACGTGATAGTTGATATTAAACTTCGTAGAAAAGGAAAAGCGATTGCAGGGGCATTGATTGTTGGAAAAGGAGATGCTTTAAATTCATCATCTATCGCTTCAGATGTTTTAAACCAAACACCATATTTACATTTCAATTTAAAATCGTTTGGATGATAGACTTCTAAATCAAATAGAATGACAAAAATCATATTATCATTAGAGTCATATTGAGCATTAAAACCAATATTAAAGATTTTTTTATCGCTTTCTTTCTTTTCTTTATCGGCTTTTGTTATGTCCAATTTAATAACTTGGCTATGAAGTATTCGTAATTGCATGTTTTTAATTTATGCTGCCATTGCATAAGCAATGTTTAAGTTAGAATTATTGGTTACAAATATATCTTCTTCAATAAGATTATCAAGGTTCATTATTTCAATAGACATAGTTTGTTCACTATGTCTAAATTGAATAAGAACATCATCGTTTTCCGAAGAAAAATCAGTATCAATAAATAATGACGAGACTGAACTAACAGGTATCATATTAAGCTCATAATCAAAAAATGGATGTTCATCAGCCTCCTCAAATTCATATCCAAGTGCTTCAAACTGTCTAACAATTTCACCACCGCTCACAGAGTTGAAGTAAGCATCTATTTTATGTTTTACATCTGAAAGTTTCATTTTATATTATTTGATTTATGTAATCGAATTGAATCTATATCTATACATTTAAGATTCCTAACAGCAATAATAGTACAATTAGGTGTTTTAAATTGAGCATTACAAATTCTATCATCTCTAAACTTAAAGTAAAAATTTCCTCTAACAACATCAATTTGCAAGCCAATATTCTCCAAAGCGGTATTTATTATGTGACCATCTTTAAAGTCTCCATGTTTCAACTTTTTCCGTTCTTGCCTTAATTTTTCAATATAAAGATTACGTAAATAATTAAAGGTTTCTATACCGTCCCAGTCCGATAAATCTAAAAATTTAGAAGTATCAACATTAATTAAGGCTCTAATAACACAATATCTTCTATAACTATAACGGTAGTTCTCATTATCCCAAGCTTCAGCTATTGCCCAATTCTCTGCTGTTTCTTCAGGATTAGGAGGCACTCCTTTCGTAAAAAAGTACACACCGTCACCAAGCCATTGTTCGTGCTCAGTACCTTTTGAACTTTTAAAGTTTTCTTGTTTAATAGAAGTAAAATGCGTATGATTTGTACCATGAAAAACCTCTATTTCTATTATCGTTTGCTCCATAGTTGACAAAAAGGGTGAATTATGGTACAAATATAGCCGTTTTTATTAGAAACAGCTTATAACTTAACTAAGTTTCATTTCACTGTGTTTTTTGAAACTTGGATTTGTAAATAGACAATGAATTTTGGTAAAAAATATCAAGGTATCGTCCTAAAAATAGTATAACGCAATAAAATTTCCAAAGCAATCAAACACAAAGCACCTAAAACCCAATTGCCAAAAACTTCGCTGCGCCGTTTGATACTCGTTACGTCAATGCGTGATTTTTCAAGACGGTCAATTTCGGCATAAATTTGCTCTAACTCCCTGTTATTAGTCGCTCTATAATACTTGCCGCCTGTTGTGGTTGCAATATTTTGGAGCAATGCTTCATCAATTTCAACAGGCACGAGTCCAAAAACGTATTTCCCATCTGCCCGACGACCGACAGGCGACATGGCTTCCCCTGTTGAACCAATGCCAATCGTATAAACTTTTATGCCCAATGTTTTAGCCAAAGCCATCGCATCTTCTGGCTTGAAATAACCTGAATTATTGACACCATCGGTCATCAAAATGATGGTTTTTGACTTCGCAGGACTGTCTTTCAAGCGATTAACGGCTGTTGCCAAACCCATTCCTATGGCTGTACCGTCTTGTAGCAAGCCACTTTGTAGGTTTTCTAAAAAGTCCTGAACGACTTTATGGTCGGTTGTCAAAGGACATTGTGTAAAGGCTTCGCCGCTAAAAACGACCAAGCCAATGCGGTCAAATTCGCGTTTTTCAACAAAATCGGAAGCAACTTGTTTGGCGACTAACAAGCGGTCAGGCTCAAAGTCTTGGGCTAACATACTGCTCGATAAATCTATTGCCAGCATAATGTCAATGCCATCCGCTTCCATGTTTTCCTCGCTCAACAGCCTTTGCGGACGTGCCAAAGCAACCACTAAACTGATAAAAGCGAGACCCCTCAGTATTGGCAACAAAGCACGTGCGCGACCCCGCCAAGACGATTGTCCTTTGAACATGGCAATATTCGACATCGTTATCGGTGCATAATGCGTCCGATAACGCCCATAATACCACCATGCTACGACCGGCAAGAGCAATAAAAGGAACAGAAATTCTGGATTTGCAAATTCTATGTATTTGAACATATTTCTACGCTTAATTCTTTTCTTTCACAACACCTTGATTCTCAACATCTTCCATAACAGGCTTCGGTTTTGTCAACGCCACAATCTCCACCGCATCATGCCACAAAGCGTCATGTACTGCCACTTCGGGTTTGCTTTTAGCAAATTTTACTAAGTCCGCTGTTACCAATAGATGCCTTATTCGCGCAATAACTTTTTCATCAAATTGCCTTGTTTTCAAAATCTGTATCAATTCATCTGTCGTCGTTTCGAGGGCGGGCATCGTAAATTGACCTTCCAAGTACCCCCTCAGTATATGGCTCAATTCAGAGTAAAATTCCTTGATTTTTCCTAGTTGCCACAACTGTTTGGCGTTCAATTCCTGCAAAAGACGTTCTGCAACAATGTGTGGTGGTTGAATAATTTTTTGAATAACAGGCGCGACTGTCCGAGTTTTCCATTTTTTATAAGAATACCAAGCTAAAAAAGCAATGCCGCCAATGAGTATAAACCCAATAATATATGGCATAACATCTTCAAACGTTAGTGCTTCATGCTCAATATCTTTTATGCCAATAGGCGCAATCATACCATCAATACCATGTGGATTATTGACAGTCAACAACACAGACGGTGTTTGAGCAGTCCGTTGTTCACCACTCGCTTGTTGAATGGTAAAAACGACTGGATTGATGCGATACAAACCCGAGTCCCAAGCAATGAAAGCAATATCACGTTCCAATTTTGGCGCACGACTGCGATTCTCCCATTTTCCTGCATTTTGGATGTCAAAATGAGCTGTATCTAACGGCATATCAAGCGAAAAACCAATGACACGTTCCCCTTCATTGAGTTCAACAGACAGATGCAATGTGCCTTTGTCACCTATGAGCATGATGTTGGTATCGAGCGTTGCGTAGGCTTTTGGCTCGGTATTGATTTGCTGTGCAAAAGCGGTGATTTGGAGAATAAATGAAAAACTAAATAGCAGAACTTTACGAAGGTTTTGAACCTTCGTAAAGTTGAAATGCTTATATAAAATATTGATTTTCAATTTTTTAAAATATTTTTATTTTCAAACTAAAAAATTACCCCCTCAGTATAAACAGCAAGAAAGCCTCTATTTTCCACGTTGTTGAAAAAATTTCAAAAGTGCATTCACATAACTTTCTGTAGTCCGAATACTCATTGAATCTGCGCCCGTTTTCAAAAAAGTGCTTTTAAAATACTGCATATTTTCTTTATACCAATCGGCATAGCGGCGACGAGTGCGCGCATCAGAAGTATCGAGCCAAATCCGATCACCTGTTTCGGCATCAAGCGCGCGGAACAAACCTGCATTGGGCAATTGCTCTTCTGCGGGGTCTGCAATGTGAATACCGACGATGTCGTGCCGTTTTGCAGCAATCCGAAGGGCATTGTCGTAGTCTTTTGCCATAAAATCTGAAATCAGAAAAGTGGTGCTGCGCTTTTTAATCACATTATTCAAATATTGTAATCCAACACTTACATTCGTTCCTTTTCCTTGCGGTTCAAAGTTCAGTAATTCTCTGATAATCAATAAGATATGCCCACGACCTTTCTTAGGTGAAATGAATTTTTCTATTTTATCAGAAAAGAAAATGACCCCTACTTTATCATTATTATTAATGGCTGAAAAGGCAATAACGGCGCAAATTTCCGTAATCATCTCATTTTTAAACTGCGATTTTGTGCCAAAAAAAGCCGAATGACTCATATCTATAACGAGCATAACGGTCAACTCTCGTTCTTCTTCAAACACCTTAATAAAAGGCGTGCCTGTACGTGCCGTTACATTCCAATCAATATTCCGCACGTCGTCACCATAGCTATAACCGCGCACTTCCGAAAACGACATACCCCGACCTTTGAATGCCGAATGGTATTCACCCGAAAAGACATTGGCAGATAAGCCTTTTGTTTTGATTTCTATTTTGCGGACTTTTTTGATGAGTTCGCTGGTTTCCATTGTCTTTCTTTTTTATTTAAACCCAATTGGGCGACGTGGTTCATTTACAACTTCTTCTTCAATCGTCAATTGGCGCAATGCTTCATAAATATCCCGAATATCCGCTTCATTGTCTTCAAAACGGTTAATCATCAAACGCTCTAAATCGTCCATCCGTTTGCTCAAATCTATATTCGCAAGCATAAATTTCCGCATCTGAACGAAAGTCCGCATGATAGCGATATTGACCGCTATGGCTCGCTCGCTGTTTAAGATGCCTGAAAGCATGGCGACACCTTGTTCGGTGAAAGCGAAAGGTAAATATCTTGTTCCCCCTCGCCCCAAGTTTGAATTCACGAATTGTTCTCTTAAATAAGTATCTTCTTCTTTAGTCAATTCAAAGAGAAAATCTGAAGGAAACCGACTAATGTTTCTTCGAACAGCTTGCTTCAAAATTTTAGTCTCTACGCCATATAATTCAGCCAAATCCATATCTAACATCACCTTTTCGCCTCTAATCATGTAAATTATTGAGGCAATGTTCTGTCCTCGGAGAATTAAGTTTTCATTCATAGCTCTTTAATTTTGTTTGTTTTCAAATATCTAAGGTAACAAATTGTGACCTTAGAGAATGTAAATTGAGAAGATGTTTGAGGTCACAAATTGTGACTTCAAACACAATATCATACAAATTATTTCATTTTATATTGCAGTAAAATAATACAAATTATTGCCTAATGCTACCAATTTAAGCAAAAATGCTTTGTTTTTAATTATCATCGAGCGTTTTTAGGTTAATAAGAAGAATTTACATCAAAATGTTTGAGGTC
>JAYTMI010000257.1:0-2082 GCA_043728625.1 Saprospiraceae bacterium
CCGAAGAGTAAAAATTTACAAACAAGGATTACAATTATGAAACGAATTTTATTTTTATACATCATTGCTTGTCAATGGATTGCGTGCAATAATGCACAAACAGAACAAAAAAAAACGACAGAAACTTATACAGCGCCACAACCGAGTGGAAAAACGGGTCAAGAGTTATCCACGATTTACTGTGGCAGTTGTCATGCCTACCCTACGCCTGATTTATTAGACAAAGCAACTTGGCTGAAAGAGTGTTTGCCCAATATGGGCAGCCGTTTGGGTATGCATACTGAGGGATATAATCCTTTGCGTGGCTTGAGTGCGATGGACGAATACTTCATCATTGAAGCCAAAGTGTTTCCTCAAAACCCTGTTTTGACGCAAGAAGATTGGCAGAAAATAATAGATTTTTATCAAAATGCGGCACCTAATCAGTTACCGTTGCAGCCTAAGCATTTGCCCGTTAAAATAGGTTTGCCTAATTTTAAAATTAAAAAACCCAATATAACGGCTTCGTTGGCCTTGACGACGCTTTGCCAAATCAATGGGACGGCTTCAGAATTGTATATCGGCACGATGCAAGGAAAATTGCTTGTATTGGATAAACAGCTCCAAGTAACCGATTCGTTTCAAATCGCTTCTGCCCCCGTCAGTATTTTTAAGAAATCAGATGATATTTTTGATGTGTTGACAATGGGCGAAATGCGTCCAACCGAAGAACAAAAGGGCGTTTTTCAACCAATTTACAAGCAAAACCCAAAGGCAAGTAATATTCAAGAACAAATTATGGGTCTTAAACGACCCGTTCAATTTGAAGAAGTTGACTTAAATAATGATGGTAAAAACGAAATTGTTATCTGTCAATTTGGTTATCAAACGGGCAAATTAGCTTGGTATGACCGCCCAGGTAATCGTTGGCACGAACATATTTTGAGTGAAACGCCTGGCGCATCGAAAGCAATTCCCTACGATTTCAACAAGGATGGCAAAATGGATTTAGCCGTTTTGATGGCACAAGGCGACGAGCATATCAGCATTTTTTACAATAAAGGAAACGGCGAATTTGAGGAATCGGTGGTTTTGCGATTTCCACCCGTTTATGGCTCTTGCGACTTGCAGTTAGTGGATTTCAACAAGGACGGAGCGATGGATTTGCTCTATACTAACGGTGACAATGCCGATTTTTCAATGATTTTGAAGCCTTATCACGGTGTCCGTTTGTATTTAAACAATGGACAAAACCAGTTTTCAGAAGCCTTTTTTTATCCGATGTATGGTGCTTTCCAAGCAGCAGCAGCTGATTTTGACCTCGATGGCGACATGGATATTGTGGCTTGCTCGTTTTTTCCTGATAAAATTGACAAACCTGAATCAAGCGTTGTTTATTTAGAACAAACCAAACCGATGGTTTTTCAACCCTATTCGTTCAAGGAAGCGATTCAAGGCAAATGGTTGACTTTAGATATTGGCGACCTCGACCAAGACGGCGATACGGATATTATCATCGGTTCATTCTTAGGTTATGAACGTGGTAGTAAAGAAAGAGTCAAATATATTGATACGAAAATGCCGTTTTTGTATTTAGAGAATAAGATAAAATGACCTGACTGAATGACTAAATCCTATAAATTTAGAAATTCTCATTTTTTCAGTTTAGTTTTGCAGTTCAAAAATGGTCTCGTAGTTCAATGGATAGAATAGAAGTTTCCTAAACTTTAGATATGGGTTCGATCCCCGTCGAGACCACTTTTACATGATAAAGCCCTTGAAAATCAATGATTTACAAGGGCTTTTATTTTTAAATTTGTACACCATCTCAAAAAAAGTCTTTCAAAAAGAGCATTTTCTGTCATTCTTACGTAAGATATAAAAATGAAAAATTGTTCAACAATTTAAACCATCAATATGTCCGTATCACAGTCCTCATCAAAGCTATTTTCGGTATTAATACCTGTTTTTAACAGCGAAAAAAGGCTTCAAAATGCTTACGAAACAATTAAAAAGCATCTGACCGAAGAGCAAATCCCCTTTGAATTACTCATCATTGACGACGATTCGAAAGACAATACTTGGCAACTCGCGAAGGACATT
>JAYTMI010000258.1:0-4022 GCA_043728625.1 Saprospiraceae bacterium
TCTTTGCGTTTGCCTTTCATAAATGCGCCATAAATCAGTTCAGAGTAGCCTCTGCCATACAAAACGGCGGTGTCAAAATGTCTAATCCCTTGCTCATAAGCAGTATTCAATAGTTCTTTTACAGTGGCATAGGATTTCAAACTCGTTAAAGCAGCACCGCCAAAGCCTAAATGATTGTTAATTGGTTTCATATTTTTAGTGGCGGAATTCACTCAAAAGGCTCGGGCAGCTTGGCGTTCTATTTTTCAGTGTATGTATAAGCCCTTGAGGTTTTCGGTACGCCGTAATCGTTGATAATTTTTTCACGTAATGGTTTCTCAAAGTATTCATGCACTAAATAAGACGCGACAAGCAACACTGTGACAAAAATGGCGAAACTTTGTGCTGTATTGAAGTCATTTGTAAATATCAAAACAAACGACGAAATAGGAAATTGGAGCAAATACACGCCGTAACTGATGTCGCCTAATAATACAAACCCCTTATTGTTTAAATATTTTAATGAAAAAGACTCATTTTGTAATAACCACACAATCAGAACCGTATAAATCAACAGTAAACCCAATTGTTTGAGAGACATACCTATGACGAGTGGTTTAAACGTCCATAAAAAAATGAAAAAACAGCCCGACACAAGCATCCCTATCAATTGTTTCGTGGATACCGTCACGTTCTTTATGTACATGAAGCCTAAAACATTGCCCCAAAAGAACATCGGCAACCGCACGAGGGGATGTTGATACAAAAATCCTCCTTTAAGGTCAGGTCTGAAGAACGAATAAGACTGATTTTCTAATAAATAACTGGTTGCCATAATGGTTGTGAGGAGCATTATGGCAATATAAACAGCTGTTCGAATGCTTTTGTCCTTTAGTTTTATGATGTATAAAGGGAAAAGCAAGTAAAAAAAGAATTCACAACTTATTGACCATGCCGGATAGTTGATTGAACCCGAATAGAACCATGACTGAATCATGAGTAGCTCTAAAGGCAACTTTAAGGACAGATGCGAATGGCTGTAATGGACCAAAAAGTGAAACGATAAGGTCAAAAACAGCGCAAACAGGTACAATGGGTAAACCCGTGCAATCCGCTTGACATAAAATGTTGTTGCCGATAAGTTGTTTTGAACGATTTGCTTTTCGTAAGCCACAACCAAAATAAAACCCGACAAGAGAAAAAAGAAACTAACCGCTTCTCCTCCATTGTTGACGAATGTATTTCTGATGGTTGAATAATGATTGATAACGACGATGATGGCTGCGACGAATCGCAACACATAAATGAAGTTGGTGTCTTTTTTCATGCTTCGAAAACACCCCCTCAGTATATCCTCTCGGTAGATACCAAAACGTCATAGTCCAAAATATTGGGTTCTAAAACTTAATATTTCAGTCCTTTTGATTCAAAACGCCTGTTTGTGCTTTGTAGGTTACAGGAATGTCAAATTTTGGCGAATCATTTCCAATAGTGATTAATGAGGATTAGGTGATAGTAATAAATGGGTATATAAATTTATTCCAAAAATCTTTCTATGATGTCGCTCGTATCTTTTCAACACTTGGCTTAGTGCTGATAATCGCTAATTTTTGCGCCAATCTGTGTGAAGGCTTTTCAATCAACAAGTAAACAATGTATGATATGAGCAGCGATAAGACAATAAAAACTGGATATGTATAGATGTTTAAGACCAAGACCAAAGCTAAAAGCTTCACACACATGCCGTGACAGAGATAGAGCGAATAAGAGAACTTGCCACCCAATTCGAGGCTTTTTACTGAGGGGTGTGTTTGATAATACACTATTTCTTTTTCAATCCATTTGACGATGAGTAAGGCAAAAATATTCAAAGCGATGATGTCGCTGAGATAGGCTTGAAACTTTAAGACATGTAGCACGATACTCATGCCATAAACGCCTAAGCGGTAGTACATTAATTCTCTATAAGTGATGTTTTTCATGGACTCGCTTATATCATCAAACCTTTCAGCAATCAAAACGCCAAGCAACCAAATCGGTAGTCCAATCAACCACGTG
The DNA here is from genome assembly GCA_043728625.1 of Saprospiraceae bacterium. Taxonomy (GTDB): domain Bacteria; phylum Bacteroidota; class Bacteroidia; order Chitinophagales; family Saprospiraceae; genus JAAFJT01. The sequence goes on from JAYTMI010000258.1 coordinate 2,038, forward strand.
ACAAACTCGCCTGTTTGCCAATAAGTGCCGTAATAGCCTATATCTTTTTGATAAATCAAGGACATTATTTCGTTTTGACATAAAAGAAGGATGAGCACAATCTGTATAATATAAGCGATTCGGCATTTTGCTAACCATGAGAGGTTAATTTTTCTTAAAAAAGGATAAATGGTATAGTACGCCAGTTCACAATACAAACTCCAAATCGGGATTAAGACAAACGAATCGTAATAAATTGCCACCGCAGAGATAATAATCAAAGGAATTCCGATGCGTACCCATCGCCGAATGAGAAATTTTTTGACATTGAGCGGCTTGTCTTTAACAGGATAATGCACAACGAAGCCCGAGATGATGAAAAAAGCGATAACGGCGCCAATTCCATTGAATGAATTAGCCAATACTGCCGCTGTATATTTTCCTAAGAAAGTATCCGTGCTTTTTAAGGCTTTGACATAAGGGTTGTCTAAGTGTGATAAAAGGACGATTAAAGCTAAAACGAATCTTAGGCTGTCCATGCCGTTGATCCAATTGCGATTGTTTCTCATTTTAGTAGGTAAGGTTTTGTTTGCTAAAATACTGAGGGGGGCAAACAATGCATCAAGTTGTCGCTTTTAATAGAATACTATTCAGGGTCATTTTATAATTAGCGTAAGAAAATTCCTGTTTACGAATCGTTGTGGCTTCGGTTTTTTCCAATAAGTTATCCGCGTTGAACAATTGCTTGATTTTTTGAGCCAAATCATCGGCACTGCCACTTTTGAAGATATAACCTGCGTCTCCAACAGCTTCAATCATGGGCGGTTGGTCGGAGGCGATAACGGGCAAACCCAGTGAAATGGCTTCTGCGATGACCAACGGATTGCCTTCTTTGTGGGTTGACGATGGCACAACAAGTACTTTCGACTGCAAATAAGCCTCGATGATTTGTTCATTATCCAATCTGCCCAAGTAGTTTATGTTCACTTGACGCTCTTTTGTATAAGCCAACAATGCTTCTTTGTCTTCACCCTCGCCTGCAAAAGCGATTTTCAGATTTAAAAGCGGTTTTATCTTAGAAATGGCATCAATCAATATAAAAATGCCTTTGCCTTCTATCATGCGCCCTGCGAAAAGTATGTCGTAGGTTTTGTTTTTCGACATGCCGCTTTTTTGTGCTGCAATGCGTTCCAATTCTCCGTCAATGGGATTCAAAAGTATTTCGACGGCATGATTGGGCGACAAACTTTGTAGCAATTCTTTAGTGTATTGGCTCAAAGAGATGTTCAAAGTGGCTTTACTGGCTAAATATTTACGCAACTTCATGCTCATATTGGCAACAAACCCTTGCTTTTCACTTATGTAGGTGTTATACATGATGTAAATCGGCAAATACTTTTTCCGCAAAACCAAAGCAGCCAAACATATTTTTAAAGCAATGCCGCCATTGATAAAAATGAGGTCGGTTAGCTTTATAACTGCCCAATAAGTGCTTTGACTTTTACTTCTCACCACTTTGAACGGGTAGGTTTCGTTGTCCGTCCGCAATGTGCCTGTCAAAACCGTCACTTCATGCCCCAAAGCACTCAAGGTCGAAGCCAATGTGAAAGTATTGCGCTCCAAACCGCCCATATTGGGGAAAAAATTTTCTGAAAAAACGAGAATTCTCATGTGAAATATGAAGTATAAAATTACTTTTTTTGAAAAAGGACACCCACTGTTGAAGAAAGCCCTTTGTTTTTGAAGCGCAAAGACCACTCCATAATAGGCATCGTGTCGGCGTAGTTGTAATAGAAATCAATGAAAGTTAAGCCGTTTTCGTTGAGGATTCTACGGAAGTCCACTTCTGTCACAACGGAGATGTGTGCAGGATAAGAGAAATCTTTGAAGAAACGATGCTCTCCTTTCATAAAGAAATTGAGCTTACTGAAAAAGTTTAAATTGTTGGGCGTACTGACAAAGCCGTAGCCATTGGGTTTCATAATACGTTTTATCTCACGCATGAA
>JAYTMI010000259.1:0-2717 GCA_043728625.1 Saprospiraceae bacterium
CTATAATATTGTGTCGCAAACCGATGATGCCCAATTTGGAATCGGCATAACTGTCTTCCGATTTGTCGGCAAACAAGTCGTCTTCGCTCAATTCTGCACCAATAAAATTAATATTACTCAATGCACCAATGCCAAAAAGAGAAAATTTACCGATTTTGGTTTGACCTAAATCTACATTGAAAGTCAAGTCTTTATAACGTGGTAAGGCGGCTGTACCAACATTGATACCTGCCTTTTGCGCCAGCTCAACAAAAGAATGACGGTAGGCAACGACGAATGAGCCGTTTTGTCCATTGCCACTTGCCTTTTGCCCTTTTATACTGAGGGGACCTTCAACCATCGCTTCAAGACCACTGAAAGCGGAAAGTTGCGCTGTAAATTCATATTTTTCTTTGTTGCCGTTGCGCAAGCCAATGTCGAAAACACCAGCGTTGGCATTGCCATATTCGGCTGGAAAAGCAGATGTTAGAAAGTCGGAATTGCGAATCATATTCGGGTTCATGGCTGAAACTGGTCCGCCAGTTGTGCCTAAAGTTGAAAAATGGTTAGGGTTTGGAATCGGAATGCCTTCGAGCCGCCACAGTACGCCTGTTGGCGAATTGCCACGAATAACAATGTCATTTCGGCTGTCATTATTGGTTGCGACACCTGCGAAATTGGCTGCCAGACGGCTGACATCGTTGCGTCCGCCTGAATAACGTTGCACTTCTTCGACATTGAATTGACGGGATGAAATGGTTGCCAATTCGTTCATAGTCAATGTTTTATCCACTTTTCCAGAAATAGTTACAGCATCGAGTTTTGTTACTGATTCTTCAAGCGAAACCGTCAAAACGGTTTCTTTTCCTGCATTGACGACAATGTTTGGTAAGGTTGAAGCATTATAACCCAAGAAGCTGATAATGAGTTGATAACGACCTGTTGGAACATTTGGAATATTAAAAACACCATTTTCATCCGTAGTAGAACCGAGTAGTGGTTTTGTACCTTCAATGACAACGGCGGCACCGACAAGCGGTGATTCAGCTTGTTTGTCTAAAACAACGCCGCGAATAGTTTGGGTGATTTGAGCAAAACTAAAGCTCCAAAAAGTGAGTGAGATGAGTGTTAAAAACAGTCGGGTGGTTTTCATGAAAGTTAGATTTTTGTTAAACAATTGTGTATTTTTAAGACATTTTAGCGGGGGCATACCCTATTAATTGTTAGCACAAAAGTCAGTCGAAATACTGAGGGGGGCAAAGGGAAATCTATGAATTGTCAAAAATGCGGTATGAACTGTTAAGGCATAAAAAAAACGAGTGCGATATATTCGTCGCCCTCGTCATGTAACAAACCCTTTTCGTCAGAAAAGAACAAAACAAGTGTGATTGGAATATCTCGGATGACTTTTAGAAATCATGCGAGATATAGCAAGCATCCGTTTTGTTGGGTTTTGTTTCGCAAACATTGGTTTGCAAAATTTGCAGCAAATTTAGAAACAAATTTGCTGTAAAGAGGTATTTTATTTTAGAATTTTGTTAAAAAAAGTAAAAAAAAATCCATTTTCATTACAATGAATCTTAAAAACGTTTTTTTTTTAACAGAATAGTAAAGTTCTTTATCTTTGATTAAAATTGCATTTTTTGCAAAATTTGCAAAGAAAACAGAGGAAATACTGAGGGGGCAATATTTCATCATTCATCATTCATCATTTCTTATGAGTGTCACCTTACTTAAAAGCGAACGGAAAGACTTGATAATGCGTCAAGTGAATATCCATACACGGGTCACTTTTAGCGACTTGAGTACCTTGACCAATGTTTCAGAGGATACGATTCGGCGCGACCTCAATGAGTTGGCTTTGGAAGGGCGTGTTATTAAAGTACGCGGCGGCGCAATGGTTAGTACGTATCATCCGACTGCCTTGCAAGCTGAGGTTTATGCCTTGAGTAGTAAGCAAATCATTGCTCAAAAAGCCTTGAAATTAATCCAAAATGGTATGTATGTCTTGATTGGCGGCGGTACGACTGTGCGTGAATTGATACGTATGATTCCTGATTCTTTGAAAGCGACTTTTGTTACAGTCAATCCTTTTACGGTCATGGATTTGGTTGAAAAACCGAATGTGGAAACGATAATGATTGGTGGAAAAATATCGCATTACAGCCGTATGGCTGTCGGAGGCAATGTGATTCAGAAGTTATCGGAGATAAAAGCTGACCTCTGCATCTTGGGTACGAACGCTATTAACCCCACTGACGGCTTGATGGATTCGGATTGGGAAAGTGTACAAGTCAAAAAAGCGATGATAAAATCGGCTGAAAAGACCGCTATTCTGACGATTTCAGAGAAATTGAACTCCTCTATGCGCCTTAAAATTGCAGATTGGAGCGAAATGGACTACCTTATTACGGAATTGAACCCAACGGACAATCAAATGAAACTTTATACTGAGGGGGTGGTTTTAATTTAACAAGAGGCTTTTTTTTATTACTTTTGCCGCATGACAACATCATACAAACCACGTACCGCCTACCTACTCATAGGTTCGAACAAAGGCGATAGAAAAACATTCCTTGCTCAGGCTGTTGAAAAAATACACCGCATGGTCGGTCGAGTCACTAACAAATCACGTCTTTACGAGACACAGGCTTGGGGTGTGACGAATCAATCAGACTTTATCAATCAAGCTCTGGCGGTCGAAACTTCGCTCAATCCACTCAAACTGTTGGAGCAAA
>JAYTMI010000260.1:0-10063 GCA_043728625.1 Saprospiraceae bacterium
TTTCTCAGTAGAACCCCATTGATAGGCATTGAAGCCAATCAAAACGAGTGCAATCAAACCGTAAATCCAGTATGATCCAAAACCACCATTACCGCCATTGCCGCTGTTGCGGGGTTTGTTATCTAATTCGTTGTTATCCATTTCTTTGTTTGAAAAATTTACCCCCCTCAGTATTGTTACGGTTAGAGGTTGTTTTAAATTTAAAACTTTCTATTAGGGCGTTTAAGCTGACTTTTTATTGTATGGTTAGATTGTTAAATTGTTGGATTGTTAAATTGTTATGCCAAAGCAATACAACAATACAACCAAAAACAATACAACTATTTAATCCAAATCTTGATATTCCGTTGTTGCACCGTCGCTCCACAAGTCTTCCAACTCATAAAACGCACGTGTTTCACGAAGAAAAACATGCACAACCGTATCAAAATAGTCCATGACAATCCATGTAGAAAGCAAACCGCCTTCAATATGGCTGGGCGTAACTTGAAGATTTTCTTTTACTTTGCGATAAATACTATCCGTGATAGCACGCACTTGAACATTTGATTCCGCTTCACAAATGATAAAATAATCTGTTGGGGCATCATAAAGTTTGCGTAAGTCAATTTTAACAATACGTTTTCCCTTTATATCTTGCATTCCATCTACAATCATATCGTTTAAGGCTGCTGATGTGATTGTATTTTTCTTAAAAACTGCTTGTTGAGTACTCAAAATTTTGCTTCTTTTTTTACTTTTGTTAATTACTTAAAATCTAAACCGCAAATTTACAAAATATCAATGACTTTAAAGGCGATTAGAAACACCCTTTTCTTAGGAAATGTTTGGTATCACTTCGATTCCCTTCATTCTACTAACGATTTAGCTGCCGAATGGTTGTCTAAGATTTCAAATGGACAATGGATAATGGATAATGAACAATGGAAGTTGCAGCATAGTGATTCATTATTTAACAGTTATCCATTATCCGTTATCCATTATCCACTAACTAAAATTACTGAGGGGGTCGTCTTAACAACTTTTAATCAGACTTCTGGACGTGGACAAATGGGCAATCAATGGCTTGCTGAACCCGACCAAAATATTGCATTTTCAGTCATACTGCAACCGACCTTTCTCGATGCACGTGAACAGTTTCACCTTAACAAAGCCATAGCCCTCGCGGTTCACGATTTTTTTGTTGGCATTTTTGAAGAACACAATCCTTCACTTGCAAGCGATTTTAAAGTCAAATGGGCAAACGACATTTATTTTTATGATCAAAAAATAGCAGGTATTTTGATTCAAAATGCTTTGTCGGGCAGCCGTTTACAACATTCTATTATTGGTATTGGTTTGAATGTCAACCAATTAGAATTTCCTAATAATTTCAACGCCACTTCTTTAAAACGTGTTTTGGAAAAAGATTTTGACCTTTTTGAACTTGTCGAACAATTGACAAAAGCCATTGAACAACGTTATTTACAACTAAAAACAGGTAATTTTAAAAAACTGCACGACGAATATATTTCCAATTTGTATCGCTTCGGCATAGAATCCGAATTTCAATACCCCAACGGCGAGCCTTTTAGAGGCACTATTATGGGCGTTTCTGCCGTAGGACGTTTAGAGGTGCTGACTACTGAGGGGGTGAAAAATTTCGATATAAAGGAATTAAAATTTGTCATTGGGCAATGACAAATTTGGCTTAACTTTTGACTCTCTATGTTTTTTTCATACATAGTTTGGTTAGCGTCCGAATCTCAATTCAGTTGAGGTTCGGACGTTTTTTTTCCAAAAAATCATTTAGCCTTCGTTTCTTTGCGCTTTGGTTGAGTGGTTATTGGTTATTAGGAAATTGGTTATTTCATTGCCAGTTTACCAATACCCAATTTCCAAATAACCAATAAACCAATAACTAATAACAAATGAATAAATTACAACTCGCTGATTATCAAATATTTGTCGGTAATTTCTGGACAGAATTTACCGCTTTTTTAAAACAAAAAAAATATACCCAAACCCTCGTTTTGGTTGATGAAAATACTGAGGGGGCTTGTTTGGAACGCTTTCGGGCACATTTTCCTGAACACATACACATCATTCGCATCGCATCGGGTGAGTTGAATAAGACAATAGAAACATGTCAAAAAATTTGGCTCGATATGTTCGCGGCTAATGCGGATAGGCGTTCTGTTCTTATATGCTTGGGTGGCGGTGTCATTGGCGACATGGGCGGCTTTTCGGCTTCAACTTTTAAGCGAGGTATTGATTTTATTCAAATACCGACCACACTTTTATCGCAAGTTGACTCGTCTATTGGTGGCAAATTGGGTATTGATTTCGCTGCCGTAAAAAACTCAATTGGTGTTTTTGCAAATCCAAAAGCGGTTTTTATCAGTTCTGATTTTTTGACAACATTATCAGCACGTGAGGTGCGCAGTGGTTTTGGTGAAATCATCAAACACGCCTTGATTGCAGATGCCGCACAATGGGCAGATTTGAGCAAAATAGACGATTTAACAACTGTTGATTGGGATAAAATCATCACGCCTTCCTTGAAAGTCAAGCAACGAGTCGTCGAAATTGACCCTTTTGAGCATGGTTTGCGCAAGTCTTTAAATTTTGGTCATACAATAGGTCATGCCGTTGAAAGTATGGCTTTGGCGACTGAAAACCCTTTGACACATGGCGAAGCGATAGCTATAGGTATGATTTGCGAAGCCTATTTGTCAAATATACTGAGGGGGTTGCCGATTGAGGATTTGAATGAAATCGTACAATTTATTTTAAAAATATACGGCAAATACAATATTCAACAATTTGATTTTCAAGAACTTATCGCTCTGATGAAACAAGACAAAAAGAATGATGGCTCTGACATCAATTTCACTTTCCTGACAAAAATAGGAGAGGTCGCTGTGAACTGCACAGCGACCCCTCAGTATATTGCGGATAGTCTTCGATATTATACTCAATTATAAAACTTACAAAAGTTTAGCCTTAATTTCATATTGAGAAAAAATATCAACGTTGACTTGCTTACTAATTGCTTTGTCTGTCACCGTCTTTGCACGTAACTTAAACTTGTCTTTTTTGATATAAGGCGTAAGGTCGTTTCCTGCAACAGTTAAATTAATAACAGTACCGATATTGTCGGGTACGTTTGTAATTTCAGCAATTTTAAGTTCGCCTAACCCTTCGGCTTGGATATACACCTCGACAGAAGAAAGAAAATCAAAACGTTGGTCGCTTGGCGAAGTAATGGTTAATTTCATCTCTTTCAAAATGATTTTGTCGATCAAATCTTTGTTTGTGTTGCGTGACGAAAACTCCGTTTCTGAATTTGTGGTGATTTCAGGTGTCAACAAGTCAAAAGGCAAATTGATACCTGAAGTAGGTGGATATGCCACTTTTGAGGTATAATTTACTTGAAAAGTAAGCAAATCGTCAATTTTTTTACAACCACTTGTCAAAATAAGTGCAAATAGAGTTCCTGTGAAAATTAGTTTTTTCAACATACTAAAATAATTTTGTTAAGAATGAATAATGAATTAGGTGATTTCTATCAATTTTTGATAGTGAAAGTAATTAAACGAAAAATACACGAAATTATTACCCGAGTAGTTTTTAGAGCCTAAAAAAAAGGATAGTTGAGCCAGTAAAACAGCTCAACTATCCTTTTTTTTAAAACGCTTTATTTTATACTTTTTGATATTCTATTTCTGATACTACCACTCATCACGACAATGGGAATTGTAAAAAAACAGGTGATCATGACGTTTTGATAATGGTTCGTCTGTAAAAAATCACTTCACGACAAACTTCATTTTATAGTCTGCATTGACCTTTCCTTTACGAATATTCTCTAATTTGTTTTTAATCAAAGTCCTTTTGACAGGAGACATATAATCCGTAAAAAGAATGCCGTCAATATGGTCATACTCATGTTGAATGACCCGGGCATTGATGCCATCGAAGGTTTCGGTATGCTCGACAAAATTTTCATCGAGGTAACGAATCGTCAATAAAGGCTTGCGGATGACTTCGCTGCGTATGTTGGGAATACTCAAACAGCCTTCTTCATAGCCCCATTTTTCGCCCTTTTCTTCGATTTTTTGGGCATTGATAAAGACTTTTTTGAAGCCGACATGATCCAAATTGTCTTCTTTCTCAATCTGTTCGCTGTCAATAATAAAAAGGCGAATCGAATGTCCTATCTGTGGGGCAGCCAAGCCAACGCCATGTGCCTCGTACATGGTGTCCCACATATTATTAATTAACTCCGTCAAATTTGGGTACTCGGGCGTAATATCTAAAGCCACTTTCTTCAAAACAGGTTGCCCGTAGGCATAAATTGGTAACAACATTTTTAATTATTAGATGATAATGGATAGTGGATAGATGATAATGGAAAATGGGTAATTTCTATAAATTATCCATTTTCCACTATCATCTATCCATTAATACGTTCTTTCCCATTTTCCATTGGCTTCCATCCATTCTTTAATGATGATCGAAGCACTGATTTTATCCACCAAAGATTTGTCCCGACGCTTCATTTTAGGGATTCCTGCTTGTAAAATGATGCGTTTTGCTTGAAAACTGGTGTATTGCTCGTCCTGCCATTCAACAGGAATATCGGGGAAAAGTTTGTTGACTTCGGCAACAAATTGCCGAATTTTAGGCATGATGTCGGCATCCGTATCGTCGTGCTTTTTAGGCTCACCGACAATGATTCTTTCGACCTCTTCGGTGAACAAATAGGTTTTTAAAAAATCGAGAATCATTGCTGTTGCCACCGTTTCGAGTGGGCTTGCGATGATTTGCAAAGGGTCAGTCACTGCGATGCCCGTGCGTTTTGTTCCGTAGTCAATACCTAATATTCTTGCCATGCGGCGCAAAGTTAGAAAAAAGAGAAAGGTCTTAGGTTGCTGTCAATTGTTTTTTTTAAAATACTCTTTGTTTTATGTTCTGAATATCTAATTTCGCAACCTAAAAAACATAAATATGGAATCTCTCGAGCAATTGCGCTACCCTATTGGCAAGATGCCTAACCCAACAACGTTCACCCAAGAAGAGGTGCATAGTTGGATTGCTGACATTGAAAAACTCCCGAAACAATTGCGAGATGCTGTTCAGAACATGACACCTGAACAACTCGACACTGCTTATCGCCCTGAAGGTTGGACGGTGCGTCAAGTGGTTCATCATGTCGCTGACAGTCATATGAATGCCATCATACGTTTGAAATTAGCTTTGACGGAAGACAATCCGACGATTAAACCTTATGAAGAACAATTGTGGGCGGAATTACCCGATACAAAAATGGACATTGAGATTTCTCTTGCCCTCATCGAAAACTTACACCTCCGTTTTGTGCAAATACTGAGAAGTATGCCTTGGGCAGATTTCGAACGGACTTTTTATCATCCTGGATTGGCTCAATCTGTTCCTTTGGGTGCATTGGCAAGTATGTACTCCTGGCATGGACGGCATCATACGGCGCATATAATAGGTGTAAAAAGTGATAACTGATAAGTGGGAAACTCAGCTTAGTCTTGAAATCTGTTTGTCATTTAGGTAAACTAATATCGGGGTGAGTTTAATACTTCAAAATGCGTTAATCATTATTCGATATTCAATAAAAAAAAGCCTCCCATCTCAATAAATCGAGATGGGAGGCTTCTGTTTTAAGAAAGGTTGAAAAAAAATTAATTGAATCGGTTTTTGGTTCGCAACCGATGTACTGAGGGATTTTTCAGCCCTCGTGTACATGTGAAAATTTTTTCTGGTTTTTGGAAAAAAATCGTTGTTCACATGTTCCTCGAGTTTTGACTATTACCCCCTCAGTATCCGGCAGCAAATACGCTTTTAAACCTTTATTGCAAATCTCATGAAGAAGTGCCGAATCTGGGGAACTCACTTTTGTGAGTTCATAGACAAATCGCTTTCGTTTGCCTTTTTAATAATTGTTCATGCAAAAGTACGATTGCATGACGAAGTATAAAGTTTTAATGTGTTAATGAAATTCAAACGTTTGTTAATGCTTCTATTAAGAAACGGCAATAACCTCAAAATGATTCATCCCATTTGTAAATGTCCAAAGTGCTTTCTTAGAAAACGCCTCGCCAAAAACTCGACTTAGTTTAAAAGTCAAAATATCTATTTAGATTATATCGGAATTTAATTTTAATTTATGTTTATTTTTCAAAACAATCGAAAGTAAATTAAAACATGAGTTCTATTAAATTTTGAAGTCCTTCGAGGTGTGCCGATGACTTTGTAGGTGCAGCATATCTTTCTACCTTTGCATTACCAATTTTTGAAAAAGTAAAACTATTCTACCTATTAATTATCAAACAGTTTTTTTAAAGCTTAAAGCCAATTAATTTTTAAACATTTAAAAAAGATTCATTCATGAAAGCATTGTTGAACAACAGAGGCATGGCGTTACTTTCGTTTGCCGCACTTCTAATTATTTGCTGCGTTGCAGCCGTTTATCCTGCATCTAATCCCGTCGCTACTCAAGCATTTGATGGCGTTATGACTGGCAACATCGCTTGGATGCTCGTTGCATCAAGCCTTGTACTATTAATGACACCAGGTTTGGCGTTCTTTTATGGTGGTATGGTATCTGGTCGCAATATCATTTCCACGATGTTGCAAAGTTTCATCGCACTCGGCGTAGTCAGTATATTGTGGTACGTTGTAGGGTTTAGCTTAGCGTTTGGCGATGACATGTACGGTTTAGGTTTTGTGGGCGACCCAAGAACCTTCTTTATGTTTAATAATGTCGGTACAGTGGCGCATCCAACTATTGGTGGCGGTCTGCCTTTGGTACTTTTTGCCGCTTTTCAATTGAAATTTGCTATTATCACACCCGCTTTGATAACAGGTTCATTTGCAGAACGTGTTCGTTTTTGGGGTTATATAGTTTTCATCAACTTGTTTGTCATTGTTATCTATTGTCCATTAGCACACATGGCATGGCATCCAGAAGGGTTGTTGTTTAAAAAAGGCGTATTAGACTTTGCAGGTGGTACAGTCGTACACATTTCAGCAGGTTTAGCGGCATTGGCAGGTGCGATGTTTTTAGGTCGTCGCAAAAATGCTATCGAAACTTTACCTGTCAATATTCCATTTGTTATACTTGGCACAGGTTTACTCTGGTTCGGTTGGTTTGGTTTTAATGCAGGTTCTGCTTTAGCTGCCAACGGTTTAGCTGTCAAAGCATTTGTCAATACCAATTTAGCTTCAGCGGTCGCTGGTATCAGTTGGATTATGATGGATACTGTAAGAGGAAAAAAACCATCAGCATTAGGCGCATGTATTGGTGCAGTCGTTGGTTTGGTTGCTATTACACCTGCAGCGGGTTATGTCAGCTATGGTCCGAGTCTTTTCATCGGCTTTGCAGCAGCACTCGTCAGCAACTATGCAGCTGTTGCTTTCAAGAAAACACGTATTGACGATACTTTAGACGTTTTCCCTTGTCATGGTATTGGTGGTATCACAGGTATGATTCTGACTGCTGTATTCGCTACAGAAGGAGGCAAAGGTATCATCACTGGTGAGTGGAACTTATTTATACAGCACATGATTGCATTGGCTATTGTTATTCCTTTCGCTTTTGGTGGTTCTTACTTAATGTTCAAACTCACCGCTCTTATAACTCCGCTTCGTGTAGATGAAGAGGCAGAAGCAGAAGGCTTGGACATCAGCCAACATGATGAGACAATCATTTTTGAGCCCGCTATTTAAAAATATTATCGTTTAAGTGGTTTATATACAAACTGCTTAAAGTTATAGTGAATTTGATTTGGTTAGTCAAAACAATAAATTAGAGTTAAGGCAGAGAGCATATATGTGCTTTCTGCCTTTTTTTTGTACTTGTATGAGTTTTGTACCCCCTCAGTATCGAACCTTAATTTTATGTCGTCATGATAACGGTCATTATTGCACGATTAATCGTTGGGGTCAATTGGTCTTCATTTGCAAACATCGCTAATAGACTTGATGTGTGCTGAAAATCAACAATTTACATTTTAATGAAAAATAAACGCATATATTTACGCCCAAAACGACATGTTAGATTACAGAAATATCAAAAGTAAACGTCAGTAGAGAGGCACGACAGGTACAAGTCATCGTACAGAGATGTGGTTTGGTATTTTCGATAGAAAACTACTTAAAAGAGGCAATTTTAAATCAAAACAAGACATTAAAGAACAAATTGAAAAATTTATATTTTATTATAACGAAACTATGGCGAAGCCTTTTAAGTGGACTTTTAAAGGACAGCCGCTTAAAAATTAAACTGTTTAGTTATTTGAAAATTATACCATTAGCCTCATCGAAAAACTCAACCTCTTTTTTACATTTCTTTAGAAAATATCCACTATGCTTTCACCACTTTACGTCGCCACGCTCTTAATTTCAAGCATCGCCGCCATCATCCTATTGAGTGCGCGGTTCAAGTTCAATACTTTTTTTGTTTTATTGATTGTTGCCGCTGCCGTCGGTTTTGCCGCAGGTTTTGATGGCGAAAAAGTCATCAATATGCTCAAAATAGGTTTTGGCTCAACGCTCGAAAAAATTGGATTATTGATTATTTTTGGCACAACCTTAGGCATTTTACTTGAAAAATCGAACGCCACACTTAGTTTAGCCAATTTTATATTGTCCAAAACAGGCGAAAAAAACGCACCCCTTGCAGTTGTTTTGATGGGTTTTCTGATTGGTTTGCCCATATTTTGCGATTCAGGTTTCGTCGTTCTCGTTGGTTTGGTGATGTCTTTAGTCGGACGAATACCCAAATCACATGTTACGTTAGTTATATGTTTGTCGTCAGCTTTATATACTGTTCATTGTCTTGTGCCGCCCCATCCAGGTATAACAGCCGCCGCAGGTATCTTAAATGTTGACATTGGACGAGCGATGCTCTTAGGCATTGTTTTGGCGATACCACCCGTTGTTGCCGCTTTCTTTTGGGCAAAATATATTAATCAAAAATTGGGCATCACATTCACACAAAGCATTGATTTACAATCTGCTGAAACTAAAAATCTGCCCACTGTAACCGCCTCTTTTTTACCCATCGTTATACCTATTTTGTTGATTTCTCTGAAATCAATTGCCTCTCTAAATCCTACATTTTTACCCCCCTCAGTATTTGCAACCCTAAAATTCATAGGAGATCCAATGATTGCACTTTTAGTTGGCATCGGTCTGACCATTCCTTTGTTTAAAAATATAGAAAAAAGTAATTTAAACACCTTATTCGATGCAGCGTTGGACAAATCGGGCGCAATATTAGCCATCACAGCCGCAGGTGGCGCATTTGGCGAAGTCATAAAAGCCTTAGATTTGGGCAATGTGTTCGGTGAAACATTAGCTGCCTCGGGTTTGGGTTTAGCGATTCCGTTTGCTTTATCTGCTATTTTCAAAACGGCGCAAGGCAGTTCAACGGTTGCCGTTATCTCCACAGCAAGCATCGTTGCACCACTTTTGGCTTCCATCGGCTTAGATACTGAGGGGGGGCATTTGTTGGCTTTGTCGGCAGCAGGAGCTGGCTCAATGTTTTTTTCACATACCAACGATTCTTATTTTTGGGTCATTTCAAAGTTTTCAAATTTGGATACAACGACCACCTTACGTGCACATTCTATGGCAAGTGCATTGATGGCAATTGTGGCTTTTTTGTCGGTTTGGGTCGCTTCGTTTTTTATATGAGAACAAAGTCATACAACCGCGCATTCATATTTATGAGCCCAAACTCGGGTAGGTGTTCATGGCCTGTAAAACCTCTATAAAGCCAATCTGGTACAGCCCCAACATTCGCATAATCCCAAGTGGAAACATTACGCTTTCTGCCCCAAGCATCGAAGTTTTGGTTTACAAATAACTAAATAGTTGTTATTTTTGAGGGAAACCCGCGTCATGCCAAACCCGACAAATCCGAGAATCGAATTAAGTGAACTGGAAAAATCACTTTTAGTCAAAATAAGCCGCGCCCACACGTCGAGTATACGAGAAGTAGAACGGAGTTCGATGATACTAACCATGTCGGAAGGACTTGGGA
>JAYTMI010000261.1:0-12943 GCA_043728625.1 Saprospiraceae bacterium
GCAGGTTTTGAAAAAGTTCAACAAAAAAGGCAATGCTGTGTCTTACCGTGAAGAGACAATGGAACGGGGTAAAGGCAAGGCTTTAGACCCCTCAGTATGGAAAGAGGGAAAAGTCGTGGCTCATGGTGCAGACCTTTTGAATTTTATGAAAGTTGAAAAAATCATCCCTAAAACACCAAAAGCCCTGAAAGATGCACGCGGCTATGTTGTTGCGGACTATCAAGAGTTTTTGGAAAAACAATGGATGGATGAGTTAGCTGCGAAATATAAGGTAGTGGTTAATAAAGATGTTTTAAATTCAATCATTAAATAGATGATAATGGATAGATAATAATTATCCATTATCCACCATCCATTATCCTCTATCCATTATCAACTATAATGAAAAATACCCTTTTTACTCTGTTTATTCTGCTTGTAGCAGTTGGATGTCAAAAAAACACCAACCCAACAGGCAGCAATCGGATACTGGCGACAGTTTATAATAGGTCGTTGTATTTGAGCGATATGGAGGGTATGTTTTCAGAAAATGCGACACGGGGGGATAGTTTGCAAGTCATTAATGCTTTTTGTGACCGTTGGATTCGTGAACAACTCGTTATGACTGAAGCTGAACGCAATATTCCGAAGGATTTGAATCTCGATGAATTAGTGAAAAAATATCGTGAATCCCTTATTTTAAGCAATTATGAAGAACAATTGACTCTTATAGGTTTGGATACAACGATTACAGACAATGAACTGCACACTTTCTACGAAAAAAACAAGGACCAATATCAACTCGAAACGCCCATTGCGCGGTGCTATTTTTTAAAGATTCCGAAACCCGCGCCTCAATCCGATAGTTTGTCGAAATGGTGGAATGCGCCCAAGTCGGGTGATAATTTTACAAAACTGAAAACCTACGCCAAAGCCCATGCAAAGGCTTACATCTTGGAAGATTCCGTTTGGACAAGGGTGGATAAAATTGCCGAAATGCTGCCGAAAGGGACGCTTTCAACCGAAAACATGTCTCGTGACAAAGAATTGACGATGAAAGACGATGATTTTCAATACTATTTTAGGGCTTTGGGTGTAATGAACAAACAAGAAATTGCACCTTTGTCGTTTATTAGAGAACAAGCATCGAAATATATCCTGCATCAACGTAAAATTCAATTGTTGGAAAAGAAGAAACAAGAGATGTACGATACAGAATTGCGAAAAAATAATGTCAAAATTTATAGTTATTAAGATAATGAAAAAAATAGTTTTGTTTTTAAGCCTCGTTTTGAGTTTAACCAAAATGACCGCACAGAGAGAATTGGTTGACAAAGTGGTCGCTAAGGTCGGCGATGAATACGTTTTGTTGTCTGAAGTTGAAGAACAGTTTTCTTATGCCAAA
The DNA here is from genome assembly GCA_043728625.1 of Saprospiraceae bacterium. GTDB lineage: Bacteria > Bacteroidota > Bacteroidia > Chitinophagales > Saprospiraceae > JAAFJT01. Next base: position 1,385 of record JAYTMI010000261.1, read on the forward strand.
GACCAACGCAAGGATTTGCCTGACAACTACCGTTGCCTTGTCCTTGACCAGATTTTAGTGACCAAACTCCTTGTTGCACAAGCAAAAATTGACTCTTTATATCCAAAAGACGATGAATTAGAGCAGCAGTTGACAGCTCGTTTCGATAAAATTTTGGATTATATGGGCAACAATGAGCAGCAATTCATTGACTACTACGGTCAAACGCCAGGTGTTATGAAGGAATCTATGCGTGACGATATGCGTGACCAAATCATGGGCGACAAAATGAAGGCTAAAGTATTGGCGGATGTCGTTGTGACACCTTCTGAAGTGCGTGAGTTTTTTAGTAAAATTCCAAAAGACAGTTTGCCTTATTTCAACCAAGAGGTTGAAATTTCAGAAATTACATATAAAGCAAAACCGAATGATGTTCAGAAAAAATTGGCAAAGGACAAATTGACGGACATCCGCGAGCAAATCACGAGCGGCAAAGTACCTTTTGAAGATTTGGCTAAAAAATTCTCACAAGACCCTGGTTCAGGACGCGAGGGCGGTGACTTAGGTTGGGCGAAACGCGGTAAATTTGTACCTGAATTTGAAGCGGCTGCTTATAAATTGGAGCCAGGTCAGATGTCTGAAGTCATTGAGTCAGAGTTTGGTTTCCATATCATTCAACTGCTCGAAAGACGTGGTAATACGATTCATACACGCCATATTTTGATAAAACCAGAGGTCACGGACGAGGATTATCAATTGGCACGTCATACAATGGACTCTATTAGGCAGCTTTTGGTCAAGGATTCGATGGTGTTTTCGTATGCGGTTAAAACATATGGCGACAAAAACGCTCAAAGTTATCACAACGACGGACGTATGACAAACCCTGCGTCAGGTAATAATAATTTTGAGACTCGCGACCTCGACCCCGATACGTATTTTGCCGTTGATACCATGAAAGTCAACAGCATTAGCCAACCGATTGAAGTCGCTTTGCCGACAGGTGAAAAGGAATATCGTCTTGTCAAATTGAATTCTAAAACAGTCCCACACAAAGCGAACTTGTTGCAAGACTACAACAAAATACAAATGGCAACGGTGGAACAAAAGAAAAGTCAAGCCCTTGTGAAATGGATTGAACGACGTGCACAAATTACTTTTGTACAGATTGATCCAATGTTTAACAAATGTCCAAATTTGGATAAATGGTTGAAAAAAGCAAATCCATAGTTTTGTAAACATGAGACATCCCGAATTTTCTAACAAAATAAATTATCCCTTAAAAATCGTCAATTATCACAATTCCTTCGGAATTGTGATAATTTAATATATAAATTAAATGTTAGAAAATTCGGGATGATTCATGTTGCTTATTGCTGCTGTTGAGCCGCTGCATCATAATCAATCAAAGGCACAGAAGACGGTTCAAGTGTCATTTGTACCGCATGATTGTCTTCAAATACATGACCATTTTCATAACCCACAGAGACAAAAACACTCAACGCTTGATTGGCAGGACCTTTGAAAGTCCCTTTGACGGGGCTACAATCATTGAAATGTCGTCCAACGGCTAAGACAACGTGTTGGTCACTCACCCAAGTATTATTTGTCGGGTCAATACCGACCCAACCTGTTGATGGCAAATAGACCTCAACCCAAGCATGAGTTGCACCTGCACCACGAACACCGTCATTATTTGGACAAATATAACCACTCACATACCGTGATGGAATCGAAGTAGAACGCAGCATTTCCAACAAAACATGAGCAAAATCTTGACAAACGCCTGACTTGTGTTGAAGGATTTCGTCCACCGTCGTCTCGATGGTTGTGATGCCCTTTTTGTATTCAAATTTGTCAAAAATATATTCTGAACAGCGTTGGATGAACATGGCAGGCGTATCTCGGCTGTGGCGGAGGTCGTTGACCATTGCGGTTAGTTCCTCTTTTGCTTTGATAGATTCAGGTTTGGCAAGGTCAAGCATCTTCAAATCGCTTGAAATCGCCCCCCTCAGTATATCCCAATCTGAAAACTTGGAAGTTGCTACGGGATTGATATTTGTCAATGATTTGACATTTACAATCAATTGGCTATCAATGACTAACTCTTTGTGCGGTTCATTGACGACAAACCAACCGACGGTGTTTCCCCAATAGTCAGGGAACAAGTTTACTGAGGGGTCGCCTGTAATGACTAATTTCTGACTCTGCAATTCCTGTACTGGATGAGCGAAAGGAAATATTTTGATTTGATTCGCACTATCACGAACAGGTCGGTCGTAAGTGTATTTTGTAATGTGATGTATTTTGAATAAAGGCATGATATCAATTTATCCGAAGTATTTTAGTTCGCGTCCTTCGTTTTGTGCAAAAATAAGTGAAAGAAAGTAAATTTTAAGAGATTCAGTCGCATGAGCTAATCAGTGGTCAACCTAAAAAATGTTGAAACTTAATTGTAAGCAAAATAACTACGGCTCAAAGCCCTACCGAAACCATAAAGGTGTGTTTTAACTTCTGCTAAGAAGTCATGTAAACCTTTTTCTGAAATACTTTCAATATCAGAATATTCGACCATTGAGCGCAAGCGACCGATGAGTTTTTGCAATTGGGGTGTTGCTTCTATATTTTCACCCGACATACCGCGAATGGTTCGGTCAAGCCGAATCAGACAATAAAGGACAGAGCGTGGAAAATGCGTATTCAAAAGCGTCATATTCACGACGTTTTGACCGTCTAAACCTGTGCGATAAGACTTCATATACACTTCATAGCCACTCAATGACAATAACAAATTGCGATAGTAAGGTATTTCCTCTGAATCGTCTAAGTCATACCGTTTGTCATTGAATTTCACGTCCAAAATATCCACCGTCTGGATGGCTCTTTCGATAAATTTGCCTAAATTCATAAAATTCCAGCCTTGTCCACGTGGCATTGTCACTTCTATTACGCCATAAAAAAGCAAACAGCGGTTAATCAAGGCGCTCAACACAGCCACTTGCTCGTCATTTTCAATGGCTTTTTCTATGTCAGGACTGTTGACATAGTGATAAAACTCATTCATACACTCCCATGCTTCTTTCGTAATATGGTCTTGCATACCCCGCGCATTTTCACGCGCTCGTGCAATGATATTGCGTATTGAATTATGATTATCTTTATCTGTTATCATATACAACAACACATCGTCAGCGTTATTGCTGAATGCAGCCATTTGTTCCTCTGGCATATTGGCAAACACCTTCAAAACAGGTTTCCAACTGAACTCTTCTTCGCCTGTTTGGTCAAGTGAGGTAATAAAATTGATTTTCAGCATCCGCAAGATACCATCTGTACGCTCAACATAGCGCGTCATCCAAAATAATGAATCTGCAATCCGACTTAACATATAATAGTTTTATTTTTGGGTTCTCAGATATTTTTTGTAGTCTCGTTAAAAAACGAGGTAAAAAGCACATCCAAGTTCGGGGAACCTTTAAAGTTCCCCGAACTTTTTCACAGCCTATCACAAAAATTATCAAAGAATCCTTTTTTTATTGGAAAAATGCCCCCCTCAGTATAATGATGAAATAAGTAGCTCAACTCAAATAAACAGGAAAATACTGAGGGGGGTAAATGATCGATTTTCAACAAATAGCAACGTTGCGAAGGTTCGAACCTTCGCAACGTTTTCCCGATTATTTCAACTCAACTACTTATGAATGATGAAACCTCATTCATATTTCATCATTATTTTTTATTCTTCTAACACCCATGTGTCTTTTGAACCACCGCCTTGCGACGAATTGACAATCAAAGACCCTTCGCGCATAGCGACGCGGGTCAAACCGCCTGGTACGACTTCGATGCCATGGGGTCCAACCAAAGCATACGGGCGCAAGTCAACATGGCGTGGCTGTAATTTTTCGCCAAAAAGACAAGGCACTGTCGAAAGTTTTATAATAGGTTGTGCAATAAACGAGCGAGGGTCTTCGAGAATGGCTTTTTTAGTGTCTTCTAATTCTTGTTCTGAGGCTTTGTCGCCCATCACCATGCCGTAGCCGCCCGATTCATTGGTGCGTTTGACGACCATCTTGTCCATATTTTTGAAAACATGGTCAAGGTCATCGGCGACTTGCATTCTGTAAGTAGGTACGTTTTTCAAAATCGGTTCTTCGTTCAAGTAATATTTGACCATATCAGGCACATAAACACAAATCGCTTTATCATCTGCAACACCATTACCTATGGCATTGACAATCGCCACCGTACCTTTCCGATATGCCGACATCAAGCCAGCAACGCCCAACAAGCTATCACTTTTGAACACAAGTGGGTCGAGATACTCATCGTCCACACGTCTGTATATGACATCAACCTGCCGAAATCCTCTTGTTGTTTTCATAAAAACTTTATGGTCATTGACCACCAAATCACGTCCTTCGACCATTTCAATACCCATAGAGCGTGCTAAAAAAGTATGCTCATAATAGGCTGAATTGTAAATGCCTGGTGACAATAGCACGATATTAGGATTACTATTCGCACCAGGAGCCAGCGATTTCAAGTTTTTATGCAACAAAATAGGGTAATCAGATACCCGTCTGACATGACTATCAACGAATAAATCAGGGAAAAGCCGCTTTGTCACTTCACGGTTTTCCAACATATAACTGACTCCAGACGGTGTCCGCAAATTATCTTCTAAAACGTAATACGTGCCATCTGAATCCCGAATCAAGTCAATACCCGCGATGTGTACATATATATTGTGTGGCACATCAATTTGATCCACTTCACGTAGATAATGCGGACAACTGACAATCAAATCGGCGGGAATAATGCCGTCCTTGATGATATTTTGTTCGTGATAAATATCGTGGAGGAACATATTCAAAGCTTTGAGTCGTTGTTTAACGCCCGTCTCTATATGTGTCCAATCACGGGCTTCAATGATACGTGGAATGATGTCAAAAGGAAAAATGCGCTCGATGCCTTCATTTTCAAAATAAACGGTAAACGTAATACCTTGATTCATAAATAGTTCCTTTGCCAATTCTTCTTTGCGGTTCAATGCTGTTATCGGGAGTTGGCTCAAAACTTTTACGGCAGCCTCATAATGCTGTCTGAATACCCCCTCAGTATTCGTTGCCATTTCGTCCCAAAAAGTGGGTCGTATCTGGTAAGAGTCAAAAAGTTGGTTCTTATTATGCGTCATATATTATACTTAGTTTGAAAGCAAAAATAACTCGCTTTTCTGTATTTGGTGAATATCGGCATTTATATCGAGGAATCAAAATAAATACGACTTCATTTCACTTTTAATAAAATAAAAAAAGGTATGGCGTGTGATTTTCAGAATAATAAAATCCAGTATTTCAGATTGTTTCCAAAAAAAAAATCAACCGTTTAATAGCAAAAGAAACAATAAAAGTTTTACAAGACTTTACAGGCTCAAATATCAGTGATTATGCCTCTCAAAATCCCATTGTTTGAAGCATCGTCAGCATCTTTTGTTGAATCAAATGAACGGCTTTGAGAGGACGTAACATCACCTTGAAGTCAACAACTTGCCCTTCCTCATTACAAGTCATCATGTCCACACCATTGACGATAATACCGTCAATGACGACTTGAAACTCCAATACCGCATCTTGCTCACTGACAATTTCACGCACGTATTTAAATGTGTCATTATAAAAAACCGTTAATGCTGCCGACAAATATAGGGTTGTAATCTCTTTACCAACCTGTGGGGCATGTAGAATAGGGGAATGAAAAATGGCGTTGTCCGCCAAAAACGCATCAAGTGCAGTCGGATCTCTGTTCGTTACGAGGTTATGCCATTGGGCAACAGTTTGAGCTATCATTTTTGTAGATTAAATAATAATATAAAGTATTTTTTTAATTGATTCATTTTGACATGACAAAGTAGTATTATTTATTCAAAATATTATTTTATCCTGAAAATTACTGATACCAATGTGCTTTTTACTGAGGGGGCTATTTGAGTCAGATACATGCCCAATTGTGGACTTTTGGACTCGAAAAGGCAACAGTTAAAGCAGAAAAAATGAATTTATTTTTTTCGGCATATATTTTGTAAATATTAAAAAGCTAAATATAACGAGCATTAAAACATAAGGGCTCTTTAAGAACTTTTTAATATTCTACCGATAATGCAAAAACTACTCAAACGATTTGGTTTTGCCAACTACTATACGATATTCTTTTGTTTGGGTCTCTTTATGACCCCCTCAGTATTAGAGGCTCAATTAAGTGGTAAAGTTTTCCGTGACTTAAATACGAACGGCGTGTATGATGTTGGTGAAAACCCAGAAGCCAACATTCGGGTTGTTGCTTTCAACGCAAACGGGGACTCTGTAACGCAAGTCCTTACGACTGCAACTTTGGATGTATCGGGCAACAATTATACATTTACAGGGCTGACTCTCCCGATTCGGTTAGAGTTTCGCCTACCAAGCTACCTATACAGTGCCAATGGAGCTGTCGGTCAGTCGAGTGTTCAAGTGTTTACGAGTGCCAATTCTGCTGCTAATTTAGCGGTTCACTATCCAGCTTCATATTGTCAAACCAATCCTAATGTTATCATTCCGAGTTTTGTTGCGGGCAACCCTCAGGGCGGCGGCACTGGCGGCACTATTGATGCCTTAATCAGTTTCCCATTAAGCAGAACGGGTACGACGCCCACTCCGACTCCTGTGGCTATCGCTAGTGAAGTGGGCTCGATTTGGGGTAGTGCCTATCAAAAAGAGAGCAAAAAAATGATTCTTTCAGCTATGCTTAAACGGCACAGTGGTTTGCACAGTTTGGGCTTAGGCGGATTGTTCATTGGGGACTTTAGTAGCGGCTCTGGGTCGGTTTCTCCTTATATCAATATCGAAAATTTTGGTATCAACTTCGGCAGCAGCCTCATTGCAAGTCGGACATTACCTGCCTCTGCTACAGCTACAAGTTCGGACTCATTGGCGTTTGTTTATATGGGTAAAGTGGGCATTGGCAGCATTGACTTGAGTGACAATGGACAAGTGTTGTGGGGTGTTAATCTTTATGCTAAAACCATTTTCTCTTTTAATATCGGCAACCCTATGAAAGCAGCTGCTTCGGTGACAAATGCTGATTTCACGTCTCACAATATTCCCAATCCAGGTTGTACCAATGGACTTTCGCGCCCTTGGGCAATCGAGTTTTATGAAGGTAAGGTTTATGTCGGTGTCATTTGTTCGGGCGAGACATCAGGTAATCAGAGCAATTTATTTGCCTATGTCTATCGTTTTGACCCTGCGACAAACACTTGGGATGCTGCACCCGTCGTCTCTTTTGCTTTGAACTACCCCAAAGGAAAAGTGCATACGAGCTATGCACCTGATAAATGGGAGACTTGGGCAAATACATTTAACGATTTAACTGATCAAGGTACAGAAGGCTCGCCTGTTGCAACCCGCAAAATACGACCGCAACCCATTTTGACGGATATTCAGTTTGACAAACGCGGGAATATGATTCTTGGCTTCACGGATAGAACGGGGCATCAAACAGGCCGCAATCAGATAGCAACGACAGGTGGTGCAACGCTTTACAATGGTTACGTCGGTGGCGATATTCTTTATTTGAAATCGAATGGGTCAGGTGGTTTTACCTTAGAAAGCAATGGGTCTTTTACAAGTGGTCCAACCGGCAGTGGTGTAGGCAACAGTCAAGGTCCTGGCGGCGGTGAGTTTTTTGGCGGTGAGTTTTATCTGACAACACATCAAGAGACCATGAAAGGCGGTATGTTTTATCATCCTCAAAGAGATGAAATTGTCGTCAATCAAATGGATCCGTTGGGTGTTTTCTCTGGCGGTATCGGTCGCCATTCGGTCAGCAATGGTTATACCCACGACACTATGCGCTACGAAATATTCAATACAAGCACACCTAATGGCACTTTTGGAAACGCCAACGGTTTAGGTTTACTGGAAATGATCTGCGACGCATCCCCCATCGAAGTAGGCAATATGGTCTGGAACGATGCCAACAAGAACGGCAAACAAGACGCCAATGAAGTCGGTATTGATGGTGTTGTTGTGAAACTTTTCCAAAGTGGCGTTGAAATAGCTTCAACGACAACAGCGGGCGGCGGCAACTATGGCTTTTCGAGTTCAACAACAGGTTCTTCAAGTGGTTGGGCTTACAATGTCAGTCAGCTTCTGCCATTTACGAGTTATGAATTGCGTATTCTCAGTTACACTGCACAGCCCCCCCTCAGTGCCGCGCTTATGTCGCCAGCTAACAATGGGGGTAGCGACATTTACGCTTATTTCCGCGATTCAGACGGCACGCCGTCCAGTGGCAATGTTGTGAAAGCTTTTACAACGGGTGCTTCAGGTGTCAATAACCACAGCTACGACTTTGGTTTTTACAATTATGACTGTACACCGACAGTGACAACAAGTGTCTCAAACTGCTATGATTCGAATGGCAATACTGCAGGTGGCTCTTCCATCGCCACAGTTCAAGTTATAGTAGATTGGGTAGATGTTGTTGCCAACGAATTGATTACGGTGAACGTCACTGGCGCAGGTGCGCAAATCATCAACCCCGCTACTGCAACGGTTAAACCCACCGTTTTAAACTTCACAGTTCCTGCGGATGGTGCAAGTCTAACCGTTTCAGCAACTTATATTACCTGTTCAACTTCGAAAAATGTAAACGCACCTGCGGGTAATTGCCTCCTTGCGGCTTGTCAAACAGGCAATACAGGCGGTACCGTTTGGCGCGACTACAACAACAACGGGGTCAAAGATGCCGTCGAAACAACGGGTTTAAGTGGCGTTACCGTTAAAGCGTATGATTGCAACGGCAATTTGGCGGCAACGACGACGACAGACTATTTGGGTCAGTACACTTTTGGTACACTGTCTCCAGTGCCCAGTTCGACCAATAAATACCGCATTGAATTTTCAAATTTATCTTATCCCTATAAACCGACGTTCAATGGCACGAACGGGCGCACCGATGTGCAGTTTATTACCGCCGCCAGCTGTTCAGTCAGTTTAGGCGTTAACAACCCAGCGGACTATTGTCAAGCCAATCCCAAATTGGCGACACCCTGCTATATCAATGGCGATATCGGTACCGATTCCCCTGCCGATGCCATGGTGACATGGAACTATACAGCGAGTGGGACAGGTTCAGCGACCAAAAAAACAGTTTCAAATAAAGTCAATATTGGTTCAACATGGGGCATGGCGTACAGCACCAAAACAAACCGTATCTATGCAGCAACTTTTGTTAAGCGGCACTCCGGTATAGGTATAGGGGGTTTAGGGGCTATTTATAGCATTAATCCCGATTCAAGTACAACCAACGGTTCCGTCTTGATGTCCATACCCAATGTCGGAACGCTCAGCAGCAATGCCACCCGTGGCTTAGTGGGTGTGGGTGTTTCAAATACGGACGTCGAGGCTTTTGGCAAGGTTGGGGAGGTCGGATTGGGTGATATTGATATTTCAGACGACCAGACTAAACTATACACCGTCAATCTGTTCACTAAAAAAATAATTGTCGTGGATATTGCGACAAAAACCGTATTGGATAGTATCGCCATACCCGACCCTGGGTGCCTCGGTGGCGTGAGTCGTCCATTTGGTCTAAAAGTTTATAAAGGCAAATTATATGTCGGTACCGTTTGTGACGCATCCTCAACCGCACCGCTCAATGCCAAAACATCGAATCTTGAAGCCTTTGTGTACGAAATGAACCTCACCACAAGCACATTCAATACAAATCCGATTTTGAATTTTGGACTCAACTACTTGCGGTCATCCGCTTGGAATGAGCCTGTTTACGGTGGCACAACGGGTATGCCCGTTTCATCAAGGGCTTGGTATCCGTGGAAAGATGTGTTCAACGCCACCAATTTTCAAGCTTATACTTCGGCAGGTTATTACAGATTATGCCATCCAACACCTATTTTGTCCGATATTGAAATTGATGCGGATGGCGCCATGATTCTGGGTCTTTCAGATAGAACCAGCCATCAGATTTCTAATAACAACTATGCACCCGATTTTCCGACATCAGGCTTGCAAGAACTCGCCGTTTCAGGTGGTGATATATTAAAAGCCAACTATAATAACGGTGTTTGGAATATGGAGCCCCTTACTTATGGTGCAACAGCCACCAGCGCAACAGCACCCTTTGAATCAGAATTTTTTAAAGGAGAAGTCTATGCCGTCCACGCCGAATCAGCTCAGGGTGGTTTAGCACTCATCGTTTCAAAAGGAGAAGTCGTTACTTCTGCATTAGACCCACTGGCTTACTTTACGGGTGGCATTATCAAACTATCAACATCAACGGGCAACAAAATAGCGTCTTCAGCCTATCAAATATTTGTCGGAGGCAGTGCTAAATCAACAGGTATTGGCGATTTAATAACGCTTTGCCAAGCCCAACCCATCCAAATTGGCAACTACGTTTGGCGAGATTCAAATAAAGATGGTGTTCAAGACGCTTGTGAGTCCCCCCTCAGCAATATCACCGTTTCTTTGTGGAAAAGCGGCACTCAAATAGCAACAACGACCACTAATGCCACCGGAGAATACTATTTTTCAGATAAAAATGTCGCAGGCATCACATGGACAGGTGCGGGAGCAGATACAACGATTAGGTCCAATACGGCTTACGAGATTCGCATCAATAATAAGAATCAAACTATTTTGGATACGATGCGCTTAACCATTGCCAACGTGACAACGAACAATGGCAATGACCTCAACGATTCAGATGCATCCATCGTTGGCAATTATTCTGTCATCAGTTTGACAACAGGCGAGGCAGGTTCGACCAACCACTCCTACGATTTCGGTTTCTATCCATGTTTTGTCCCCTCACTTTTGGACACAAGTTTAATAGCTTGTGGCGCGCAAAACATCAATTTGACCACTTTAGTCAGAGATATTTCGGCTAAAACCAAAGACTCGGTCGCTCAAACATATTTCAGATACTACAACAGCAATTGGACAAATGTCACCAACTCGACCGCTGTGCCGATTAGCACAAATGATAGTTTTTATATCGTCAAAGATGTGTTCAATTGCTATAACGGCGACACAATGAAAGTCGTTGTAACGATTCAACCCGTCCCAACACCCCCCTCAGTATCGTCGCCTCAAACGAATACCTGTCCAACGGAAACAGTTGATTTAACAGCTCTATCCTCTGTATTAACACCGTCAATATCCGGAAGTACTTTTGAATGGCGGGTATCGAGCAGTTCCAGTTCGGCTTTAGTGGGTACACCCACAGCCGTTTCAAATGGCACGTACTATGTCTTCGAGAAATCGCCAGCAGGTTGTTTTTCTCCTGGCACAGTCGTACAAGTCCAAACTCAGGTCTGTTGCCCAACGCCAGAATGTATTCCTATATTTATTACCCGCTCAACTGCCTCAAATTAACTGTTTGACCAGTTGCTAAAAAACTGTTTTTTCAAAATGATTCATAAAAATCGTTGACCAATACTGTTGAAATCCATCTATTACTCATAATTTTTATTAATTCTTTGTCAATGAATAAGGCTCATAAAATTCTGATTCTCTT
>JAYTMI010000262.1:0-2216 GCA_043728625.1 Saprospiraceae bacterium
ACGTTGCGAAGGTTCGAACCTTCGCAACGTTGCTATTTGTTGAAAATCAATCATTTACCCCCCTCAGTATTTTCCTGTTTATTTGAGTTGAGCTACTTATCAGCAAGATTCATCGTTCATAATTTATCATTTATCATTATTTTACTCACCAACTTTTTTAGCACGACCTTCTAAAAAATCGTTCAAACGTTCCTTTGCTTCGGGTGCATCTTGAGCGATGGCTGCTATTAGGGATTCCATCATCAAGCCACCGTCGTGCCCAGCGTCAACGATGCGCGGGAGAACGTGCATGAGGGCGTAATTGGTCATACCCGCATTATTGCTGATTTTTTTAGCCAATTCCAAGGCTTTTTCTAAGCCTTCACCGTCGTCAACAAGGTATTGCGACAAGCCAAAAGTGACCCCCTCAGTAGCCGTAAGAACACGACCTGTCAACATCATATCCGTCATACGTGCCATGCCTATCAGTTTTGGTAATCGTACTGATGCACCGCCTCCGACAAAAATGCCACGTTGCCCTTCGGGTAAAGCATAAAAAGTGCTGTTTTCCGCCACGCGAATATGGCAAGCACTTGCCAATTCTAAGCCGCCGCCAACACATGCGCCGTGCAAAACAGCGACCACAGGCACAGCACCAAATTGCACTTTTTCCAATGCCCGATGCCACATACGTGAGTGCTGAACGCCTTGAACGGCATTGCGTTCTGTCAATTCAGAAAGGTCCAGTCCTGCGCTGAAATGTTTGCCTTCGGCAGTAATAATAGCGCATTTTATACCTTCTGGAATGTTTGAAAAGACTTTTTCGATGCTTAAAATGGTCTCGTCATTGATTGCATTCCGCTTTTCAGTACGATTGAGCGCGACAATGAGGATATTATCTTTGATCTCAATTTTGAGTGTTGGAGATATATTATTGAGAGGAATTTTGTTAGGCATGTCCTTGTTTTTTAATACAAAAAAATAGTGCTACAAATATAAGGTAGCCTTATATTAAAAGAGCAAGTTTTGATGTTTTTATTTAAAATGTGAAAAAATGGACAAACCGTCCGTCAATGACTTATGCTGAAAATACTAATGACACATCCCGAATCAATCGGGAGGGGTCATTCTTTTAACGCCAAAGCTTTTTCATAGTTTTTCATACCCCATAAGAAGGATACTATCGTCGCAATCCCACCCACAACATAGAGCGCAACGAGCGAATATTTTATCATTTTTTCATCATGAAAAATAGAATCTGTAAAGAAAGCGACCAAAAGAGGACCCAATCCCATGCCGATAATATTGATGAAAAACAGGAATATCGAAGTCGCCAAAGCCCGTACTCGATTGGGCAAAATCTCTTGAATCGCTGCACCTGCCGCACCCAAAGGAAAAGAAATAAAAAACATAGGTATTGCCAACGAGTACAAAATCATAGTCGGGTCGCTCAATAAAAAATTGCAGCAAGAAGCGAGCATACCAATGCCTGAAATCACACCTACACGCACTTTTCCATTGATTTTACCTTGTTTTGAATACCAATCGCCTAAAAACCCGCCTGCCAATACGCCTAATGCTGAAAAAATGGTCAGGATAATACCAAAACTAAAACCCGTTTTTTGCATTGTCCAGCCAAATGTGCGGACAAAATAAGTGGGAACCCAAGCAGAAGAGCCATAGCTGATGAAGGCAGTAAAAGCAGTTCCGATGCTGATGGGTAAATACGCTTTGCGTTGTAACCATATTATATTTAAGGCTTCTCTAAGTGTCGGTTTTTCAAAAAGCACCCTCTCAGTATTAAGCGTCTCTTTTCGTTCAGGTTCTTTGATGGTTAACATCAAAAGTGCAATCACAACGCCTGGCAAACCGATGTAAAAAAACAGCATTTGCCATGGAAAAATATCGCCAAAAATAGGCACATGAACCAAGCCGCTTGTGGGCAAGGTGGAAATCAAAACCGAACCAAAAACGATGGCTAAACCCATACCCATAAAAATACCCATCGAATAGGTGCTTAGTGCCGTAGCCAATTTATTTTTAGGAAAATAGTCGCTTATCATCGAGTAAGCCGATGGCGATAATGTGGCTTCGCCTACGCCGACACCCATACGGACGAGGAAAAATTGACCGTAGGTGTTGATGCCGCCACACATAGCTGTCATCACACTCCACACTGTTACGCCTGCAATAATGATGTTCCGACGATTGAATTTATCTGCCAAATGCCCAATATA
>JAYTMI010000263.1:0-1511 GCA_043728625.1 Saprospiraceae bacterium
ATGACCTTTGAGCGCACATCCAAAGCACCCCTAAAAATGTATGGAAAACCCAATACATTATTGACTTGATTCGGATAATCGCTGCGACCTGTTGCAAAAATAATGTCCTCCCGAGCGGCTATAGCTTCGTCATAAGCAATCTCTGGCGTTGGGTTCGCCATCGCAAAAACGATAAGGTCTTTTGCCATCGGTTTTATCATTTCGCCCGTCAAAACATTGCCTTTTGACAAGCCAATGAACACATCTGCACCGACCAAAGCCTCTGTCAAAGTGGTAGAAGCGGGGGCATTCTCATTGGCAAATTCTTTCTTTTTACCATCTAAATTGGTGCGGCTTGGGTGAATCAAACCCTTTGAATCGAACATAAAAATGTTCTTTTTCTGTGCGCCCAAACTGCAATACAATTTGGTGCATGAGCTCGCGGAAGCACCAGCACCATTGACAATAATTTTCACATGTGCAATATTTTTTCCGACCAACTCAATGGCATTGAGCAAAGCGGCTGCGCTGATAATCGCTGTACCATGCTGGTCGTCGTGCATGACGGGAATGTTCATTTCAGCCTTCAAGCGTTCTTCGATTTCAAAACAATCGGGCGCAGAAATGTCTTCTAAATTGATACCGCCAAAAGTAGGTTCGAGGATTTTAACGGTTCTGATAAACTCTTCTACATCTTTTGTATTGAGTTCCAAATCAAAAACATCAATATCAGCATATATTTTAAACAAAAGACCTTTACCTTCCATGACGGGTTTTCCTGCCGCAGGTCCAATATCGCCCAAGCCCAAAACAGCCGTTCCGTTGGAAATAACGGCAACCAAGTTGCCTTTGGCGGTATATTTATAGACATCTTCTGGATTTTCATGGATGGCGAGGCAAGGCTCGGCAACCCCTGGAGAGTATGCCAATGTCAAATCTCGTTGCGTAGCGGTTTCTTTTGAAGGAATGACCTCGATTTTTCCGGGGCGACCTTTGGCGTGATAATGAAGGGCTTCTTCTTTAAGCGTTTTATTCTTATTCATAATTGCGTTTTATTTACGTTACTAAATTTAAATATAAAACTCTTGGAGCGCATCAATACACACCAAGAGTTTTTGTAGTTGGCGCAAAATACGTGATTTTTTTTGGTAACTAAGTCATAGAAGTTCTATCAAATTGCCTTTATTATCTCTAAAAAAACACACTTAGACCCCCTCAGTAAAGTTTAATTATTAATAAAAGTTTTTCTATAATCCAAAGGGCTTTGATTTCTCAACAAACGAAACGAACGATTGAAATTAGAAATATTGTGAAAACCACAATCAGCAGCAATCTGTTGGATACTTTTTTTGTTTTCAATCAATAAATGACACGCAAAACTGATGCGTACGTCCGTCAGAAACTGAATATAGGTCTTACGTGTGCGGTTTTTAAAATATTTACAAAAATTAGAAACAGACATGTTGGCGATATTGGCAACGTCTTCTATCAGGATTTTTTCATTATAATGGGATAAAGTGAACTCATAAACC
>JAYTMI010000264.1:0-1836 GCA_043728625.1 Saprospiraceae bacterium
TTTTCGTCAAAGGAAAAATCGTCTGTCGTTTCCATAATCATAAACAAACGGTTGCCGAGACGGTAAATTTCCATATCGGTTATGCCTGAACTGGTAATACTATCGCGTATTTCTGTCCAGATTTTTTCGTGATATTGCTCGTACTCAGCGATGAGTTTTGGGTCATCAACGAGGTCGAGCGCAAGGGTATATCTTTTCATAATTAATTATTTTAAGGTTAACACATAGACACATAGGACACATAGTTTTTTTATAAAAACTTGATTATCAATAAACTATGTGTCCTATGTGGCTATGTGTTAAATTAATTCGCTTGACGTACTTTATGTCCCACAAGCCCAAAATACAAAACAAAAAAGTAACAAACCAACGGCACAATATAACCCGCTTGAATATTATCGCCTGAACTGTCAATGATGCGACCCATGATAACAGGGAAAACGGCACCGCCAATGATTGCCATAACGATTAAAGAAGAAGCGGGTTTTGTCTCTTCATTCAAACCCATAATACCCAATGAAAAAATTGTCGGGAACATAATAGACATAAAAAAGCCCAAGCCACCCAATGCCAACACGACAAACTTCCCCTCAGTAAAAATGGCAATTGAACTCAAAATAATACACACAACAGCATAAATACTCAATAATTTCGCAGGTTTCACGTAGCGCATAATCACGGTTCCCGCAAAACGACCTATCATAAACAACAAGCCATAAACACTCAAATAATAGCCCGCCGTTTTTTCGTCAACCCCACCGCCAGCTATTGCCATACGTACAAAAAAACTGGTAACACAGACTTGTGCGCCCACATAAAACAATTGTGCAACAACCGCCCATTTGACATGACTGTATTTCAATGTATCAAAAATGCCGCCTTTTGACTGGTTTTCATTTTTATCTTCTAACTCTGGCAAGTCAATAAAATAAAATATAATTGCTAATAAAATTAAAAAACCTGCTAATATCAAATAAGGCATTTTTACGGACGCTGCTTCACCTGTTAGGTAGGCAATTTTGTCTGCATCAGGCATTGCCAACATTTGATCTTTCGTATATTCTTTGCCTGAAAGAATGAACAATGTCCCAATTATAGGTGCGACAAAAACAGCTAAACCGTTGAAAGATTGCGCCAAATTAAGCCTTGCCGTTGCCCCCTCAGTATCGCCGAGTCGTGTAGCATAAGGATTTGCTGCCGTTTCTAACAAGGTCAAACCACACCCGAGAATGAACAGACCTAATAAAAAAACGGTGTATGCCCGATTATCTGCCGCAGGTAAAAACAATAATGCACCTATTGCAAAGACCAATAAACCTGCAATTATGCCTTTTTTGTAGCCAAATCGCTTCAAAATCATACCAGCAGGAATCGCCATTAAAAAATACGCCATGTAAACAGCCGTATCCACAAACGTGGATTGCATATTGGTCAACTGCAACGCCTTTCTTAAATGTGGAATCAAAATGCCATTCAAATTATTGGCAATGCCCCACATAAAAAACAAACTCGTGATAAGGATAAAAGGGACTAAATACTTCTGTTTTTCGTTTTGCATGATTTTTATTTTTGAAAAATAACGCGGTGTAAAAGTAGGTTTTACCGCGTTGAGAGAATGAGATTTATTTTATACTTTTTGATACTTACTTTTTGTCATTAGTAACGAAGTGAAAGAATCTGCATTAACAAGTTTGGGCAGATTCTTTCACTGCGTTACTAATGACGCGCTTCGTTTGTAGGAGAGGAACTTTATGTTCGGGGAACTTTAAACGTTCCCCGAACATGGTACTCGAACCCATTTGCTGCGTCATTCGGTTTTAAACACCAACGCTTTAC
>JAYTMI010000265.1:0-4620 GCA_043728625.1 Saprospiraceae bacterium
ACGCTATCTACTTTACCGACACCAAGAATTTCTAATTTGCCGTGTTCGTTTTTACGACCAGCGATGGCACATACCTTTGTTGTACCAATGTCGAGAGCAACTACAAGGTCTGTAGTCGTCGGCATTTTTTGCTCATTCATATCGCAAAAGTTTTGTTTCGTGCACTTGCGTACCCGACTGTTAATTATAGCGTTTCAATATCCAACTGTTTATTTGATACTGTTTTTTTTCCTGTTTCGATTGGTTGATTATTTCTGGAAGTTTAGTGTGTAAAACCTCTGTTTAGACAAAAAACAATCAACTTAAAATTCTGAAAATCAACTAATTGTAGACATTCTTTCTGCAAAAGTATGACCTTCAAGCATCTTTATCTACTGCAAAGAAGAGTAATTTTTCAGATTTAAAAAAACTTTATGCACAAAAAATTGAAAATCAATGAAGCAAAGTGTGGTATGGCAGAAAATTAAATCTGTTATTTAGAAAGTCTGTGCTTTGTTCCGTGTAGTTTTACAATTTGCTTACAAAGCTATGGATTTATGCTGTACACTCAAACTTTTTTATGCATAAAATTGTAATTTTTAAAATTTTTATTTAAAAACAACAAAATTGGCAGAATATTTGAACGATTTACCCCCGCTTTTTTGTGTTTCAACAAACATTTTATCATTCAAGCTAAATAAATGTCACCCTTCCATTTCTTCCTTTAACAGTATATCGTATAATATACGTGTGTGTTTGCCGCTATAAAAGGTTTTGTTATCTATGCTCGTAATGGGTGCAATACGCTTTGTACTGCCCGTCATAAAAACTTCATCTGCCTCCATTACTTCTGTCAGTGAAACAGTTCGAACTTCAACTGGCATCACTTTTGGCGCAAATTGTAAAATACGTTTTCGAGTGATACCCCTCAGTACGCCCGCATCAGGCGTAATCAGAATACCATTTTTGACGATGAAAATATTACTTCGTGACGATTCTGTAATGTGCCCATTGGTGTGATACAAAACATCATCAGATGCCGATAAGTGCAAATGCGCGATAACTGAAATGGGTTTTGCATAATTGATGCTCTTGATTTCAGCTAATTCGCGTTGATGTTCAACAGTCATCAGTTTCAATCCTTTCTCAAAAAGGTGCATTTTAAACGGTTTAGCAAGCATAAATAGATTGGGTATTTCAGCGGGCGTATAACCGTCAACTGAGTAACCTCCTGTACATACAAGTTTGATTCCCAATAGATTGTGGTGATTTAGTCGAATCAATTCTAATATATTGCGCCGCAACTCCTCACGTGAATAAGGGACTTTTAGCCCTAATAGCCATGTTGAGTTTTCAAATCTATCCAAATGGTCTTCCATAAAAATGGGGCGACCATCAATAGCTTTAAAAAAATCGAACACGCCATACCCCCTCAGTAATGCGAGGTCTGTGATGTTCAAATTGGCATTTTCAATGGGCAATATTATGCCGTTTAAGAAAGCGTATTCTGTCATGATTATTTATCTAAAAAGGTCGCTGATTTGGGTCTCGTCTTGTATCCCAAAAATTGGTAATAAATAAAGTTTTGCCTTTGACACGGTAAGTCATTTGTCGCTTAGCATCAATTTTAATTAGGCGAACAGTCTTAAATTTTCTGGTAGGTCGCCCAATTAAAGGTTGTTCCATTAATTGTGTTATTTTCTTGAAAACAGCCTCTTCAAACTTATAGGCTGCCTGTGTCGCCTCATTGTTTTTATAGTAAAAAATAATTTCCCTATAATGTCGAATCGCCGTTTGAGTCCACTCTACTCGCTTAACCATTGTCTCGACATTTTGATAACTTCCTCATGTGAAGTTAATTTTTTGGGATCTTCGGTTTCACCAATGGAAGTGACTAAATCAGCTTGTTGCTCGACTGTCAACTCATCCCACCAATCAGTGTCATCATCTTCATCTTTTTCGATAACGGGTTTAATCAATTCTGCAAGTTGTTCCAACTGCAAACGATTTTTTACTTTTTCTATAAAAAAATGTAATGCACCGCGCAATTCAAGGTCATTCATTTCTCGAATATTTAATTCTGATATATTCATTTCTTAAAGATTTTATTAATCAACAAAATGCTTTTATTGCCCAAATTTAACCCTTTTTTCCAAATATAAAGAGTTTCATCTGTCAATACTAAAACCAATGTTATTGTTTTAAGGTTTACCAAAACCGCCACCCCCAGGCGTTTCAACCACAAAGGTATCACCAGCTTGTAAATTAGCCCCGTCAATACCGCCTATTTTTTTCTTTTTCCCATTTTTTAGTAGCAAATATTGTTGCCCAACTTTCCCATTTTCACCACCATTGAGCCCAAACGGTGCAACTTTTCGATGCTGTGTCAAAACAGATAGTTCCACATCTGCTAAAAATGTCAATTGTCGAACAATGCCATTTCCACCTTTAAACAACCCTTTTCCTCCTGAATTAGGTCTTATTTTAAACAAATCCAATCGAACTGGATAGCGAAACTCCAAAATTTCAGGATCTGTTATTCGCGTATTTGTCATGTGTGTATGCACTGCATCAGTGCCATTAAATCCATTTCCTGCGCCACTTCCACCACAAATCGTTTCGTAATAACCAAAAGTTTCGTTGCCGAAAAGCACATTATTCATTGTGCCTTGCCCACAAGCAATGAGGTTCAAAGCCTTCAAAATTGTATCTGTCAACCGTTGACTTGTTTCGACATTGCCCCCAACCACCGCTGGACACCCCTCAGTATCAGAAGGGAAGTTTGGGTTTAAAATCGAGTTTTTAGGCAAAATGAGTGCGATATTTTTCATAAAACCTTCATTCAAAGGGATGTTTTCAGAAACCAATAGCCGCAAAATATAGATGACAACAGAATTGACAATGGCTGGTGTTGCATTCAAATTGCCCTTATGCACAGGCGATGAACCCGTAAAATCGAAGATGATTTTATCACCCATCGTAATGTTGACCTTTAACAAAGTGCCATCGTCAAGTTGTTCTTCTGCGCTATAAAATTTAGGAAAATTTGAAATTTTCCTAAATTTATCCATAGACTCTGTCAATTTTTCAGCCGAATATTGCTTCAATTCTTGCATATAATAATGCACCAAGTTCAACCCATGTTCAGTTACTAATTTTTGTAAAGCCGTTACTCCATTAAGGTTTGCTGCCAATGCGGCATTCAAATCAGCTAAATTTTCAGAAAGCGAACGGGTAGGGTAGCGGTTGTTTTGAAGTTTATAACTGATTGACTGCCAATTAGCTACGCCATTTTTAACTAAATACATGGGTTCAATAATAACACCTTCTTGAACTAATCGTGTGGCATTAGGCGGCATTGAAGCAGGGCGAATGCCACCAATTTCAGAATGATGACAACGATTGGCGACATAACCAACCAAAACATCCCCCTCAGTAAAAATGCTTGAAATCAACGTCACATCGGGCAAATGAGATCCCCCAAAAGCAGGATGATTCGTAACAACGGTATCACCTTTTTCGATTTTTATATATTTTAAAACTTCTCGCACACAAACACCTAAACTGCCTAAATGCACTGGAATATGTGGCGCATTTGCTATCAAATAACCATCTGCATCCAACAAAGCGCAGCTAAAATCAAGGCGTTCTTTTACATTGACGCTCAAGGCGGTGCGTTGCAACATAGCACCCATATTTTCAGCGATACTGGTAAAACGATTCGTAAACAGTTCTAAATCAATTGTTTTTGAATGTTTGTTGATAGTGAGCGGGTCACTTGATGTCACCCGCTCACTTGCTCGATGAATAATTGCTGTTTCGTTCTCGTCTATCGTCAAAGCAAAACCGTCTTCAATAACCGTTGTCGAAAAACTATCGAGTAGTAAGGCAAAGCCTTCAATTGTCGCTCCTTTGTTCAAATCATTTCTAAAAAAAACAGGTACTTCATTCCATGTTTTGTTGACCAAAGCCTTGATTTTATGCCTAAAATCGGGTTTATACTGAGGGGGGGCATTTTTATTAGAAACCGAATTAACGAACACCGAATTACCGATTTCCGAAGCAATAACCCGAATACTTTCTACTTCAATCGCTCTGTTTTCAACCCAGTGACCGAATGTTTTTTGATATTTATCTTTGAAATTTTGTTCAAAATGAGCATCAAAATTAAGCTCAATTGTCGCATCTTGTCCTTGTAAACGGCAAAAAATAAGCGACTTTTTAATAAAAACAGCACTTTTTTCTACGCCTTCGGCAATGATTTTAAGGGTGGCTATTGTGGCAATTTTTTCAAATTCAATTTCTAATTTTTCAAAAGGCATATCATAAACGGTTTTCAATATCTGTTGCTCTGCAAATCGCTCAATAGGCGCATTCAGAATACCATAAGCAGACAACAAACCCGCATATTTAGGTACAATTATCGTCATCATACCAAGCAATTTTGCCATGCTGCAAGCGTGCAAACCACCTGCACCACCAAAAACAAGCAGCGCATACTGAGGGGGGGCATAACCTTTTGCGACTGAAATTTTGCGAATCGCATCAGCCATGCGCTCATTTGCGATTGTTAGAAAACCTATTAAGATTTCCTCCACCAAAATTTCCTTGCCAATTTTTTCTTTGATAAACAATTGTAAA
>JAYTMI010000266.1:0-6084 GCA_043728625.1 Saprospiraceae bacterium
GATGCGGCTTTGGGTTTAGGCTCGGGCATTTCATAGGGTGTTTCGTCAATGAGCGTCTGCTTACTGCCTTCCTTTATGCGTTGCGTCAGCATCTCCAAATCAATGTTTGGATTAGATTTTGGTTGAATTTTTTTTATTTGTTTCATATTATTATGAATGATTTTGCAAAGATTTATAAAAATATAAATTTATCAGAATAATTTTGTAAAAAATCATAATTATCTAAAATTATTTATAAAAATACAATTTTATATAAATAATTCTAAATTAATACAATTTTATACAAAAAAAATTGTAAGAAATTGTATTAAATACTTTTCAGTATCACTTCTATTTCATCCACCATGCCTTGAACTTCGTTTCGCGCTTTTTCGTCTTTGTATTCCAGCACACCCAACCCCTCAGTAAAAGTATCTTTGTAAGCCAATCTATCGGCAAGGCGATTTGTCAAAAGTCGGATGCCATAACTTTCAACCGCTTCAGGAATTTCATTGACCAAACGATTGCGTTGGACACGATTCATGACCACAGCCCCTTCAACTTTACCGCCAATCTCTTCCTTCATCAATTTGATTTCTTTGAACTTGCGAAAGAAGATTTCAAAACCGCGATAATCAATTAAGCTGGGCGTTATCGGAATCAACACCAAGTCACTCACGCCAATTGTGTATTGGGCGAGTTCTGACAGTTGGGGTACGCCATCTATCAACACGATGTCGAACTTTGCTCTAAGGGCTTTAATTTCGCTTGTAAACTGTTTTTCGGACACGCTGACCACCGTGATTTGGGGCGACTCTTTGGTTCTGTTGTCGCGCCACTC
Organism: Saprospiraceae bacterium; assembly: GCA_043728625.1. GTDB lineage: Bacteria > Bacteroidota > Bacteroidia > Chitinophagales > Saprospiraceae > JAAFJT01. The sequence goes on from JAYTMI010000266.1 coordinate 821, forward strand.
GGTTGCAGAGCGTTGTTCCCGGTCGCTGTCCACGAGGCAGATGCTGTATCCTTTGAGTGCCAAGCCCACAGCAATGTTGATGGAAACGGTTGTTTTTCCAACGCCGCCTTTCAAGTTTGTGACTGAAATAACCATATCTATTTGTATTTTTATAAATTAAAGCGTAAAAATATGAATAGTTTTATATTGACGTGTATTTTTTTGTATTAAAATGGTTTTATTTTTATTATTTAATATTTATGCAAAAATATACAATTATATACAAATAGAATTATAAATATTTACATTGAATATTCCTTATTTTAAAATGTCGCATGAGCGACAACAAATTTGTGACACGTCCGACTTTGTTTTTTCCTTTGAGTGGAATCAGTATGTTAACAAATGTTGATTCTATGAATCAAAAGAACACCTTAGCCTAATTCTGTTATAAATATGTAGTCGCTAACGCGACATATAAAGCGTTAGAACAATTCAGTATATCCCACAAACGATAGTCTTTCAGCAACATGAAACAGAGAAGGATTCCTGTTTTCAAACTGTATAATTTTGATAACGACATTGATTAATGCTGACCAGATTTAATATTTTAAAGATAAGGGTAGGGTAGCGACAAATGTTGGAATTTTGAATAAAGATAGTTTGAGTACAATAATTACTCAAATGTTTCTTTTTCCTAACGAGTATGGCTAATTTCGCACCTTCTTGGAGTGGACGATGCCTAAGAACAGGTTATGTGTAAAGGACATATCAAAGGCGAAGCCATGCCCAATTGAAACTTTTTGCCCTATTTTACGAAAAAATAAGAGTCGCTCCCTCCTTAATTTCCTTTTTCAAGACAATAACGTTTATACATTTATAATGAGTCCTAATAATAAGGTGCGTTTTGCTGTCGTCGGCTGTGGTCATATTGGTAAACGCCATGCAGCAATGATTTCTCAAAACCCGGATGCTGAATTGGCAGCATTGTGCGATATACAACCAAAAGAAGCATTGGGTTTAGACAATTATAGTGTGCCGTTTTTCCCTTCAATTGACACTTTATTGGCTTCTGATATTGATTATGATGTCGTTGTGATAGCAACACCGAATGGTTTGCATGAGCAACAAGCGTTGAAAGCACTGAACGCGGATATGAATATTGTCGTCGAAAAACCGATGGCTTTGACAAAAGCGGGATGTGAACGCATCATTTTCAAGGCTTTGCAAAAGTCGAAGCAGGTTTTTTGTGTCATGCAAAACCGTTATTCCCCCCCCTCAGTATGGCTCAAAGAATTGCTCAACGATGGAACTCTCGGAAAAGTTTTTATGGTGCAAATCAATTGCTTTTGGAATCGGGATGACCGTTATTATAAAAAAGATGGTTGGCACGGTAAAAGAGACTTAGACGGTGGTACGCTATATACGCAGTTTAGCCACTTTGTGGATTTGATGTATTGGTATTTTGGTGATATTACGAATATCAAAGCCCGTTTTAATGACTTTACGCACAGCCAGACAACAGATTTTGAGGATTCAGGCTTTATACAGTTTGATTTTGTGGATGGCGGCATGGGTTCTTTGAGCTATTCAACGGCGATATGGGACAAAAATTTGGAAAGCAGCATCATGGTTATTGCCGAAAACGGTTCTTTGAAAGTAGGCGGACAATACATGAATGAAGTCGAATATTGTCATATTAAGGACTATACAATGTCGAAACTCGAAGCCTCGAACCCGCCAAACGATTACGGACCCTACAAAGGCTCCGCTGCAAACCACCACTATATCATCGAAAACGTGGTAGATGTCTTAAAAAATCGAGGTAGTATCACCACAAATGCCCTTGAAGGCATGAAAGTCGTCGAAATCATCGAGCGTATCTATGCTCTGCGTTAAGGATTTGCACACCTATTATACAATACGTATGAATCAATATTCTTTAACAGAAATAGCCTCTAAAATCGGTATCACTCAAATTGTCGGCAATGAAAATATGCTCATTACCGAGCCGATTCAATTGGTGGAGGATAATGACCGATCTGATGTCATCATGTGGGCAAGTGTCAAAAATTATGACATTTTAAAGCAGGTCAAAAAAGGGGCAATTATTTGTCAAAAAATCGAGATAGAAGACATTCAGCCCGATTGTCAATATCTGATTACAGAAAACCCTCGAAGTGCTTTCCGTTTAATGCTTCAGACGTATTTTATGCCTGTTGAACAGCGGGAAATTGCAAGAACAGCGATTATTGACCCCTCAGTAAAATTGGGTGAAAACCTGTCAATCGGAGAAAATGTGGTCATTGAAGCGGGTTGTATTATCGGCGACGACACGACGATTGGGCACAATTCGGTTATAAAAAGGCGGACACATATTGGAAAAGGCGTTCAAATTGGTGCGAGCAACGTCATCGGTGGGGTAGGGTTTGGTTACGAAAAAGATGAAAATGGCGATTATTCACTCATCCCGCACGTGGGCAATGTCGTCATTGAGGACGGTGTTGAAATTGGCAACAACACATGTGTGGATAGAGGCGTTTTGGGCAGTACGATTTTGAAAGAGAATTGTAAAATAGATAACCTCGTTCACATCGCCCACGGCGTTATAGTAGGTCGTAATGCTCTTGTCATTGCCTTAGCATTGGTAGCAGGCAGCGTTGAAATTGGAGAAAATGCGTGGATTGCACCTTCATCCAGCATTTTGCAAAAAGTAAAAATTGGAAAAAATGCCACCATCGGCATGGGTGCGGTTGTTTTGAAAAATGTCGGCGAAAGCGAAGTTTGGGTCGGCAATCCCGCAAAAAAACTATTCCCAAAAGACTAAAGTGTCCCCCTCAGTATTTTTGAGTAACTACTAAACTGCACGTCTGAAATAACACTACTTTATAATAAAATGGCAGAAAACAAGATAAAAACAATGGATAACGACCAAATTACCCTTGGCGGTATTGTTCTAATGATTCAGGAATACAGTCGTGAAGTGCTGCGAAATTGGTTCTGGATATTGGCTTTCATCGTTCCTATAACAAGTTATTTTCTCTACAAAGCATTTTCCACTAAACCTGAATACAGTGCCAGTTTGACGTTTTTGGTCAATGGCAATGAAGGCAGTTCGTTGGGTATTGCTGCGATTGCGGGTAAATTGGGTTTAGAGGGTTTGGGCAGTTCAAATACGAATTTGGATAAAATTACAGACTTATCGAAGTCGAGACGCATCGTTCAATTAGCGTTGTTTCAACGCACCACAATAGATGGGCAAGATGATTTTTTGGCTAACCATCTTATTCGTGAGAGAGATCTACATAAACAATGGATAAAAGATACGACGGGGTTAAATGGGTTTTTGTTCAAAAATGGTGATATAGACCGATTTACACGGACAGAGAACAATGCTTTATTGCAACTTTACGATATTCTTTCAGGCAAAAAAGGGCTATTTTCTTGTTCATTTGCTAAAAGATCGGAGATATTGAGCCTTGACTTGACAACAAGAAATGAGGACTTATCCATCAAACTATTGAAAGCTTTATATGCGGAACTAAGTGATTTTTATATTCAAAAAAGTGTTGTTAAAGAGTCAAAAACATTTAATGTTTTGAAAGAACAGTCTGATTCTATTAAACGTTTGGCGCGAAAGCGGGAAAGCCGTGCGGCTCAATATGACGATTCACAAAGGGGTTTGATTTTAAGTCAAGACAGATTGCCGTCAGAACAGATGAAAAAAGAAGCCTTTATTTACAATACGATGTACGCCGAATCGCAAAAGAATTTGGCAATTGCAGGTTTTGCTTTGGAAAGTAAAGCACCTTATATTCAAGAAATTGACATACCTATTGCACCGCTTGAACGAAAAGGAAAATCGAAAAGAATGGCAGTCGTTTTTGGTTGCCTTATTGGTGGCTTTTTAGGAACGATATTTATTGCTTTAAGAAAAAAAATGCGCGATTCACTAACAGTCGCAAATTGAAGTGCGAAGATTTAGTAAATTTCTAAAATTTACTAAATCTATAAATTGACCCCTCAGTATCTCCACTTTCACTCATTACTCATTTTTTAATTTAATTATGTACAACAGTCTTTTTAAAAAAGAAAAAAAAATAGCCGTCATTGGTTTGGGCTATGTTGGTTTACCTTTGGCATTAGAATTTGCCAAATATTTTAGCGTTGTCGGTTTTGACATCAATCAGAAGCGAGTTGATTTGATGAACCAAGGCATTGACCCTTCAAACGAACTCGATACTACAGCCTTTGACAACAAAGACATCTTGTTTACTACCAGTCTCGATGATTTGAAAACGGCGCATTTTTTCATCGTCGCTGTCCCAACAGACATTGACCACAACAAAGTGCCCAACTTGACACCCTTGAAAAAAGCTTCTGAAACTATTGGAAAAGCCATCAAAAAGGGGGACTACGTGGTGTATGAATCAACGGTTTATCCTGGCTGTACAGAAGAGGATTGTTTACCAGTCGTTGAAGAAATATCAGGTTTAAGGTTTGGTGTGGACTTCAAAGCAGGCTATTCGCCAGAACGCATTAACCCAGGTGATAAGTTACGGACGATTGACACCATTTTGAAAATCGTTTCTGGTTCAGACGCCGAAGCCTTAGAAGAAGTGGCGAAAGTCTATGGTCACATCATCACAGCAGGAATTTTCAAGGCAGAAAGTATCAAAGTGGCAGAAGCGGCAAAAGTGATTGAAAACACGCAACGTGACTTGAACATATCGCTGATGAACGAATTGGCGATGATTTTTAGTAAAATGGGCATTTCGACAAAAGCTGTTATCGAAGCGGCGGCGACTAAATGGAATTTTATCAAGTTACAACCCGGCTTAGTCGGCGGACATTGCATTGGCGTTGACCCATATTATCTGTTGCACAAAGCCCGTCAATTAGGCGTTGAGCCACAAGTCATAGCCGCAGGTCGTCGCATCAATGACGATATGCCGCGTTGGATTACGAAACGGTTGGTTCAAATGTTGATTCAAAACGGTAAAAATCCAGGACAATGTAAGGTCTTAGTTATGGGTATTACCTTTAAAGAAAACGTATCAGATATTCGCAACTCAAAAGTAGTTGATTTGATTCGTGAGTTGATGGACTATTCTATTAATGTACACATCACCGATACAAATGCCTCGCCCAATGAGGTAGCACATGAGTATAAACTGACACTGATTGACCATATTTCGAGCGACTATGACGCTGTTATTTCGGCTGTATCGCATGAGGATTATAAAAAATTGACCCCTCAGTATTTTGAGTCAATTATGAAAAAA
>JAYTMI010000267.1:0-2292 GCA_043728625.1 Saprospiraceae bacterium
AAAACCTTAGTGTCATTAAAAATCATCACATCACCATCCCCAAAATAGCCCAAGAGATCTTTAAATACTTTGTGTTCGATTTTACCTGTATTGCGGTGCAAAACCATGAGCCGGCTTTCGTCGCGATTGGGTGCAGGGTATTGAGCAATGTGTTTTTTGTCTAATTCAAAATTGAAATTCGATAATTTTGTACGCATACTTTAAGTATATTATTTATCTATTAGTTTGATTATCAATGCTTTACATTGAAAATAAAAGACGGATTTCTAAATAGGCTGCAAAAGTACATTTTTTTGAACCTTTTTGTTGTTTTCTGTGATTTAAAAATGATTTTATTGAAAAAAAGTTCCTAAACGGGGTTTATTTTTCCTTTTTTTCGAAATCTGTCCAATTCGTTGTTTTATAACTGTTCGTGGCGAAGTAACCAATAATCTTCTCAAATTCAGTCGCCCTTCGATAACCTGATATGGCTTGTATCACTTTTCCCTGTTCGTCTAATATGACGATAGTAGGGTAGGACATATGGATTTAGAGTTTTACTTTTTAAGTCAAAAATTGATGAAATTCAAATTAATCAGCTTCATACAAGATAATTTGCCTTCAAAATTATTTTGAGCTATTTTGAATGAAAAACCAATGAGTTGTCTAATTTTAAGCCGCTTAAAAATTTGAATCAAACCACATTTTAAAATCAAAAATATAAACGAATGGCTAACAACTCTCTTTTTAGACGTAAACCCCTCAGTAAAATTTTGCAAGAAGGCAGCGACCATGGCGATGGTCAACTTCACAGAAACCTCAAATTGCGCGATTTGGTTTCTTTGGGTATAGCAGCTGTCGTCGGAGCGGGCATTTTCTCTACAATAGGCTCGGCGGCTTACAATGGCGGACCTGGAGTCGTCTATTTATTTATCATTGCGGCGGTAACATGTGGCTTTACGGCATTGTGTTATGCTGAATTTGCCTCTCGTGTGCCTGTTGCGGGCAGTGCCTATACCTATTCTTATGTGACTTTTGGTGAATTAGTAGCTTGGATTATTGGTTGGGCTTTAATATTAGAGTATGCCATCGGCAATATCGTCGTTGCGATTTCATGGTCGAGTTATTTCAATAATTTACTGAGGGGGGTAGGCATTCATTTGCCTCAATGGATGATAACCGATGGCGGGACGGCTCATGTCCTCTATGAAACGGCTTTAGCTGATGGTAAACCGCTTGAAAACATGGCTTGGACGACCGCGCCGATGATTGGCGATTGGCATGTTATTTTCAACTTACCTGCCTTTGTCATCGTTGTCCTCGTGACCGCTTTGGTTTATATTGGCATTAAAGAAAGCAAAAAATGGGCAAATGCGATGGTCGTTTTCAAGTTAGCGATTCTGTTTGTCGTTATTATAGCGGGCTGTTTTTATGTCCAACCCGAGAACTGGAATCCTTTTTTGCCCAATGGTTTTAAAGGTGTGATGATGGGTGTTTCTGCTGTTTTTTATGCCTATATCGGTTTTGATGCCATTTCAACAACGGCAGAAGAATGTGAAAATCCGCAACGTGATTTGCCTCGTGGTATGATTTACGCCTTAATTATATGTACGGTCATTTATGTCCTCACAGCATTGGTCATTACAGGCATGGTCAACTATAAAGAATTTTTAGGCGTTGCCGACCCATTGGCTTATGTTTTTGAAAAAACAGGTTTGACAAAACTCAATTATGCTATTTCTGTTAGTGCTGTTGTCGCAACAACGAGTGTTTTGCTTGTTTTCCAAATCGGTCAACCGCGTATTTGGATGTCTATGAGCCGAGATGGTCTTTTGCCAAAAGCCTTTTCAAGGGTGCATCCTAAGTACCAAACGCCTTCTTTTGCGACCATTGTAACGGGTGTTTTGGTTGCTGTTCCCTCTTTGTTTTTAGATGCGGCTTTGGTGACGGATTTGACTAGTATCGGAACTTTGTTTGCGTTTGTTTTAGTCTGCGGTGGCGTTCTGATGTTGCCAACAGAGGATAAACAGGTCGGAAAGTTCAAATTGCCCTACATAAATGGTCGATTTATTATACCAGTCGTGTTTTTGTCCTTTCTTTATATTTTTCAAGAAAGGGTCATTAATGCTTTTGCAAACATCGTCGATCAACCACATCAAGAGTATTTATTGCTCATTTTCCTGGTCATAGGGACAGGTATGACGATTTTTACTGCATTGAAAAAGTGGTCTATGATACCTGTTATGGGTGTGCTTTTTTGTACTTATTTGATGATTGAAATTCCTGTCAAATCATGGTATGTATTCTTTGGTT
>JAYTMI010000268.1:0-1796 GCA_043728625.1 Saprospiraceae bacterium
CCGTTGCCGCCCGAAGCCAGAGATACTGAGGGGGCAATAAAGTCGTATTTTTTGAACTGATTTCGAAAGGTAAAACCAATTGAACGATGCCCGACCGAATAAAACCTTCTGTTGTATCAGACAGTATATGCTCACCATCATTTAGTTTATACCATTGATTATCAACTAGATACGACCATTCTATTTTGGCTTTCGCCAAATAAGAATCCGCCGAAGGCTCGTTGAGTTGGAACAAAATACTCAGCGTTTCGCTCGCTTGAGCTTCTTGCAAACCGATATAAAGTGCGCCTTCGATGGGCTTATTTCCAGATGTTTCAAACTTTGGCAACAAGCTATCACCAATGCTAATAGCCACTCGATTTGTTTCGTCGAATGGGTGTAGGTGGAAGAGTTGTAGGGTGTTTGCGGGTGTATCCTCAGCTACATAATTTAATGTCAAACTTTGAATAGTTGGTGTGTACGGCAGATTTGGCATGACTGCATCTTTATATACAGGATCTTTATCTGAAATCCCCTTAGCTACTTTAGCAGCAACAGCCGCATATTCTTCGTGCAAAAATCCTTGATTGAGCGTCAATCGGACAAAACCTTCTCGTGTTTCACCTAAAACAAATTGCGTTAATACTGAGGGGTCGGTCAGTAAGTCATTTGAAAAATTATCAAGTTTTGCAAGTACAAATAATTGAGGAGCAACAATAGTCGCTGATGGTAGAAAATCTGTAAAAACACCCTGTTTCAGTGTTGCTGCATTGACTGTAAAACTTACTTTTGTCAGTTGACTTGAATAATATGTATAGTAATTATCTGTGAACTTATCCAAATCTTTCCAAACAATTTTCAAAGTCAAACTCGTCAGTTTTTTCCTAAACGCTTCATCACTACCAACATAGAAATAATCCCCTTTTTTCGGCTGTGCGCCAAAAGGCTGAAATGGTTTTGCCCTATCAAGCAAACCGTTTTGATTTTGAACAATGACATTCGTTACGCCATTCACTGTTGTATTCAAAATGGCATCATTAAGTGTTATATTTTTAAAAACTTCGTAAAGACTGTCCGTACCGTTCAAAATGGCGTGGTTCAGTTCCAATTTCATCAAAGGTTCTTTTACACCAAAATCGGCTTTCAATACTGAGGGGTCGGCAACGACAACTGCTTCATCTGTTGTCACAAATGAAACTGTTATTTTTATTGCCTTCTTAGTGCTATCTGCCTCGTCTAATTCAATTTTAATAGGTGTTACTGCTTTTGTTGGTGTAAACCATCCTTTTTTTCCTGAAAATTGAATATCAAAGACAGGTACAAGCTGCACATTTTTCCAAAAATCAATTGACTCATCAGTTTTCAACCACGACACCAAACCGAAATGAGATTGGACATCGTCCACTTTAAATGCTTCATTACTGACAAATGAGGTCGGCTTTGACTTGTCAAAAGCAATACCTTCTTTTTTCAGTATATCAAAAGCCTTTTTAGAAACACGATATTCAAAGTTTGTTTTGATCAATTCACTCACTAAAATTGTTTTTTGTTCAACTTTAGTTAAAAAATCAGTCTCTTTAGCAACATCTACATCGTCTTTTATGCCCAAATAGGATTTGACAACTTTTGCTTTGTCTGCTTCTGGTCGGACAAATAATGTGGATTTTGTTTTATCGAATGCAATGCCTTTTAATGTTAATATGTCATAGGCTGCTTTTGTAATATGGAATTCAAACACCGTTTTTTTTAATTCATCAAACGAATCTGATGATAAGTTTAACGTCAAAGTGCGCGTACCTTCCGCCAACCGCAAAGCA